>NZ_JBFBAD010000083.1:0-45024 GCF_040682075.1 Actinoplanes sp. NPDC051411
CGCCCGCCGCCACGGGCGCGCCTGGTGTTGCCGGCTCGGGGTCGTCCAGCCGGCCGGCAAGGGCGGCGACCGGCTCGTCCAGCCGGCCGGCGACAGGACCGTCCAGCCGGCCGGCGACCGGACCGCGCAGCCGGCCGGCGTCGGCCGGGCGGGGCGTGCGCCGGTGCTTGCCGAGCAGCAGGAACAGTGCCGCCATGGCGAGGACCAGAAGGATCACCACTGGGTCCATGACCCCTCCCGAGCCGAGCGAGCCGTTGGTTATCGAGACAATGACGTTAGCAGCGCGCAGCGCCGTAGCCAATCGTTCGTCCCGCTCCCGAGTCGGTCCGATTCTCCGACCGGTTCCCGCTGTGTCCGTCCTAAACTGACTCGATGGCGGCGACCGGCTTCGGTGTTTATCTCAAGGAAGCGATCCTGGCGGCTCGTTTCGAGACGCCGACGCACTTCGCGCGGGCGGTGGGCACCGACCCGTCGGTCGTGTTGCGCTGGCTCAGTGAGGAGCAGCGGCCGACGATCCGGTCGATCGAGCGGATCGCGCCGGTGCTCGGCCGCAGCATCAACGAGCTGGTGCGGGCGGCCTATCCCGACCGGCTGAGCGGCCCGGCGCCCGAGCCGCCGGCCCTGCATCCGCTGGTCCACGAGCTGGCCCGCGTGCTCGCCGACGACTCGCCGATTCCGCGGGCCGACCGCGAGGCCCTCGAGACCGTGCTCGACCGGCTGGTCGATCCCTATCGGAAGGTCCTGCGGAGACGGCGAACGGGCTGAACGGGTGACAGATATGCGTCGAATCGCACGTCTGCGCTGGTCGATGTCGCATCCGGCGCTCAAGCTACGTAGTCTCGGGGCCATGACCGAGCGGCCGAGCGGCGGACTGCACCTGCAGATCAGCAAGCTGCTCGTGTTCCTGCTGGTGGTGGCCATCGCCGCGACCGGGGCGCTGTTGATCCTGGTGTTCACCGGGCTGACCGACGGGCCGCCGGCCGGGTCGGGCCCCAACGGCATGCCCCCGCCGCCGCCCGACATGCGGACGATGGAGATCATCCCGGTGGTGACCGGCCTGTTCGTCCTGTCGTGGCTGGCCGCGCTGGTCGTCTTCGCCCGCGACCAGATCATGCTCCGGCTGCGGCAGCAGCAGCCGGTCACCGGCCCCGGCGGGGTCAGCCGCGAGGAGCTGACCGGGCTCCTCGCCGCCCTGCGGTCGGAGCTGGCGGCCGACCGCGAGCGTGACAACGAGGCGCTCAGCACGCGGCTGGCCGAGCTTACCGGGGAATACGGCGAGCAGCGCGAGACCGACGGCTACCTCAGCGGCATGCGCATGGCGACCACCGGCGACCCGTCAGCCGGCAACGTCCGTTCGCTGCGGCGGCCGCCACCTCAGCGCTGACCTCGGCCGGTCGTGCAGGGTGACGGTGATCATCAGGGCCCCCGCGATCCACACGTAGAGGTTGCTGCCCGCGAACGCCGGCCAGCCGAACGGGTGCGCCCACCACAACCAGACGAAACTGCTGCACAGCAGCACGTAGGCGACGCCGACGACGACCGTGCGGCCACGGTCGAGCAGCCAGAACATCGCCGGCAGAACCCACACCAGGTGGTGCACCCAGGTCACCGGGCTGATCAGGCAGGCGATGATCGCGGTGACGGCGAAACCCGCCGCATGGTCACCCGAGGCGCGCCGGGAGCGCACCCACCAACCCCAGTACGCGAGGACCAGCGCCACGGCCGCGACCCACCAGATCGCCGGGGCGTCCAGCCGGGCCAGGACGCCGCGCAGCGACTGGTTGGAGACGTACTCCAGTTTGCCGACCCGGTCGGTGTCCCAGAGCGCGTCGGTCCAGAAGTCGCGGGACGGGCCCGGCACGACGACCGCGGTCAGGATCGTCGCGCCGGCGGCGGTGCCGGCCGCGGTCGCCGCCGCCCGATACTGCCGGGACAGCAGCAGGTAGCCGATGAACACGGCCGGGGTCAGCTTGATCGCCGCGGCCAGCCCGATGCCGACACCGGCCAGGCGGCGACCGGTCACCAGCGCGCGCAGGTCGGCGCAGACCAGAACCAGCAGCACCAGGTTGATCTGGCCGAAGCTGAACGTGTCGCGGGCCGGTTCGAAGACGACGACGGCCAGGAAGGCGAGCGCGCACGGCGTCCAGATCGACCACGACCGCCGCTGCAGGAACGGCACGAAGAACCAGCGCAGCAGCAGCACCACCATCGCGGTGTTGACGACCAGGCTGATCGCAACCGCCACCGGCCACGACGTCATCACCAGCGGGGCCATGACCAGGGCGGCGAACGGCGGATAGGTGAAGCCGTAGTCGGAGTCCTGGTAGCGGAAGTCGTACAGGTGGCCGCCGTCGATCAGCCAGTAGCGCACCGCGCCGCGGTAGACGCCGAGGTCGAAGAAGTGGCGGAAGGTCGGCACGGTCACCAGGAAGACGCCGACGGCGATCGCGGTGCCGGCCACGAGCGCGATCTGGGCCGGGCGGCTGCGCAGCCGCTCGGGGACGATCACCGGGAGGTCCGGCGGCCGGGCACGGTCCAGACCGGGCGCGGGGTCGCGGGGGCGACCAGGAGGCGTACGAGCAGGAACGCCGCGATGCCGATCAGCGCGCCCAGGACCGCCAGCAGAACCCGCTCGGCGTCGGCCGCGAAGCCGTCCGGCAAGACGACCAGGACGAGGCCGGCGCACAGGACGGCGAGCAGGCCGCGTACGCGACGGTGCTCGGCCACCGCGGCCAGCGGGACCAGGCCCCACAGCACGTACCAGGGGCGGATCGCCGGTCCGAACGCGACCACCGCGACCAGCACGATGCCCAGACCGTAGACCGGGCCGAGATGGGCTCGGCAGGTCCAGACGATCCCGGCGACGACCAGGGTCGCCAGCACCCCGGCCCAGCGCCACAGCCCCTCGGCGACGGCCACCCCGACCGCGTCGTGGGCCAGCAGGTGGGCCGTCCAGCGACCGAGGGTGCTGGTCAGCGACCAGTTCTGGGCCGAGATCGGAGTATCCAGCGCGCTGACCCAGCCGTAGCCGGTCCCGGCCACCGTCGTGATCAGCACGGTGGCGGCGCCCGCGGTGGCGATCACCGCGCCGGCCGCGCGGGGCCACGGCCACCGCCCTTCCAGCCGGCCGGTCCACATCGCGGCCACCGCGAAGAGCCCGAGCGCGGCCGGCCATTTGACCAGGGCCGCGGCCACGATCAACAGGGTCGCCACGATCGGCCGGTGCTTCACCGCGGCGGCCAGGCCGGCCGCCAGCAGGCCGACCATCAGGGCGTCGTTGTGGGCGCCGCCGACCAGATGGATCAAAACCAGGGGGTTGAGCACGGCGAGCCAGGTCGCGCTCGACGGGCGTACGCCGGTGGACCGCGCCAGAATCGGCACGGAGCCGGCCAGCAGGGCCAGTCCGGAGATCGCCACCAGCCGCATCGCGATGACGCCGAGGAGCAGGTGCGAGCTGAGCAGCCCGGCCACGACCTCGGCCACGATCAGGAAGACCGGGCCGTACGGGCTGGGCGTGTGCTGCCAGATCGCGGGCACCTGGGCCGCGGCCATCCCGCCGAGCACCGACGGCCCGTGGCGGTAGACGTCCATCCCCGAGTCGATCATCAGACCCTGGGCCAGGTAGCTGTAGACGTCGCGGCTGAACAGCGGCGGGGCGAGCACCATCGGCGCGACCCAGAGGGCGAGCGTCCGCCAGGCGGTCCGGCACGATTCGTCGGCGTTGTCGCCGCGGGTGATCCGGCCGTACCACCACCAGGCCAGCAGGAGCAGGGCCAGTCCGGTGTAGACACAGACCAGCCCGAGACGCGCGTGATGGCCGCCCGCGAGGTACGGGATGCCGACCGGTAACGCTCCGGCGCCGAGGCCGCCGACGGCGACCAGGGAGGAGCCGGCGAACCCCACCGCGCGCGACGAGGACAGCCCGTGATCTTTGGACACGGCTGAACACTCTCAATAGCCGGTGTCGAGCTGTGGACGAGCTGTGGTCACCCGCATAACGGATGAGCAACGTCCGGGACGGAGCCCGTGGGCCGGGGGGCACGACCCACGGGCGGATCACCCGGTGATGAGGTCGGCGGCACGCTCCGCGATCGCCAGCACAGTCGCGTTCGGGTTGGCCCCGACCAGCGTCGGCATCACCGAGGCATCGGCCACGCGGAGGCCGTCGACGCCGTGTACGCGCAGTTCACGGTCGACGACCGCCGAGCCGTCGTCGCCCATCCGGCACGTCCCGGACGCGTGGAAGTAGGGACCGGTCACCCTGCGTACGAAAGCTTTGAGATCCTGGTCCGCCGGGCCGGGGTAGATCTCCTCGGCCCGCCATGCACCCAGCCCGCTCTGCTCGCCGACCCGGCGGGCGAGTTTCAGGCCCGCGACCATCGTGTCGAGGTCGCGCGGGTCGCCGAGGAAGTTCGGGTCGATCAGCGGCGCCGCCGACGGGTCGGCCGAGGCCAGCCGCACCGAACCGCGGCTGTGCGGCCGCATCAGCGAGAACGCGATCGTGTAGCCGTGTTCCGGCGCCTCGAGCGGCGGCGGGCAGTACGGCACGTCCATGAACAGCAGCTGCATGTCCGGTGCGGCCGGCCCGGGCGCGGTCCGGACCATCGCGATCAGGTCGCTGTGCTGGTTGATCGCCGGAGGCACCGGCTGCCGGGCGGCGTAGGTGACGCCGGCGAGCGGATGATCCTGCAGGTTGCCGCCGACGCCCGGCAGGTCGGTGCGCACCGCGATGCCGTGCGCGAGCAGGTGAGCGGCCGGGCCGATGCCGGAGAGCATCAGCAGCTGCGGGGAACCGACCGCGCCGGCGGTCAGCACGACCTCACGGTTCGCGCGGGCGGTCTCGTGCGGCCCGTAGTCGACCCCGACGCACCGGCCGTTCTCGAAGACCAGGCGGTTGACCTGGGCGTTCGGGATGACGGTCAGGTTGGGGCGGTCGAGCGCCGGGCGCAGGTAGCCGTCGGCGGCCGACTGCCGGTGACCGTCGACGATGTTCATCTCCAGCCAGGCGACGCCCTCCTGGACCTTGCCGTTGAGGTCGTCGGACGGGTCCAGGCCGGCCTCGATCGCGGCCGCACGGTAGGCGTCCGAGATCGCGTTGACGGCCTTCGGCGGCCCGACCCGCATCGGGCCGCCGGTGCCGCGCAGATCGGGGAAGCGGTCGTCGCTCGCGGTCTCCGAGCGCTTGAAGTACGGGAGCAGATCGTCATATGTCCAGCCGGCGCCCCAGCTGTCGTAGTTGTCCCGGTGACCGCGCAGGAACGCCATCGCGTTGATGCTGCTGCTCCCGCCGAACACCTTGCCGCGCGGATAGGGAAGCGCGTGCCCGCCGAGACCGGACTGCGGAACGGTCGTGAACCGCCAGTCGACCTCACTGCCGATCAGTGCCGGCCACGCCGGCGGCACCGCCATCAGGCCGGGCCCGGTCGGCGGACCGGCCTCGACGAGCAGCACGCTCACATGCGGGTCCTCGGTGAGGCGGGCGGCGAGGACGCTGCCCGCGCTCCCGGCGCCCACGACGACATAGTCAAACGAGTTCATGAAAACCAGCCAACCAGCGTTTATGCCGGCATTCACCGGCCGTGATGGGCCGGTCCCGCCTAGGCGTGGAAGAGCTACCTTTGGCCGGTGACTGAGCTGACGCTGGGAGATTTCCTGCGCACGCGGCGCGCCTCGCTGAACCCGGGCGACCCCGGGCCGCGGCGGGTGAAGGGGCTACGCCGCGAGGAGGTGGCCCAGCGGGTCGGCGTGAGCGTCGACTACTACGTCAAGCTCGAACAGGGCAAACGGCGCATGACGCCGAGCGTCGGGGTGCTGCACGCGCTGGCCGCGGTGCTCGAACTCGACGATCCGGCCCGCGAGCACATGTACGACCTGGCCCGGCTCGAGCGGCCCCGCGCGTACACCGGTGCGAAGATCGTGCGGCCCGGCACCTATCGGCTGATGGAGTCGTTCGGCGACCTGCCGGCCGTGCTCCTCGGCCGCCGCACCGACGTGCTGGCGGCGAACGCCCTGGCCCGGGCCCTGGTCGCGGACTTCCCGTCGTTCCCGGCCCGCGAGCGCAACGCGGTGCGCTGGCTGCTGCTCGACCCGGCCGCCCGCGAAATCCACGAGAACTGGCACGCGGCGGCCACCGACCTGATCGGGATGCTGCGGATGGACTTCGGCCGCTACCCGGACGACCCGCGCACGATCGCGCTGATCGACGAACTGAGCGGGACGAGCGACGTCTTCCGGGAGATCTGGACCTCCGGACGCGTCTCGCGCGGCCTGGTCACGGAGGGCAAGGTGATCCGGCATCCCACGTTCGGGGCGGTCCGGCTACGGGTCGAGGCCGTACGCATCACCGAGGACCCGGATCAGACCCTGCACGTGATGATCCCGGACGTACCCCTCACGCAGCCGCCAGCAGGGCGCGCAGCGCGCCCTCCGCGGTCCTGAAGTCGACCGGCCGGCCGTTGATCAGGTCGCTGTACAGCTCGTGAGCCTCGCCCGGCAGGGCGCGGCCATGACCCCCGACGAGGTGGCGGCGTTCCGCGCCCACCCGCTGGCCGGGGCGGCGATCGCCGTGCGGCGAGCCGGCGAGGCGGCCAAAGTGGTCGGTCGCGAGGTTCCGGGCCTCCCGACGTGGGCGCCACGGCTGCGGGCCTACGCGGGACAGGCCTTAGGATCGCCTTCCGACGGCAGCCCCATCGAAAGGGATTTCTGATGACCGATCCCAACGTCGACGTAAGCCGGCCGAGCAGTGCGCGGGTGTGGAACTACCTCCTGGACGGCAAGGACAACTTCGCGGTCGACCGGGAGCTCGGCGAGGCGCTCCGTTCGGCCAATCCGGGGATCGTGGGCGTCGCCCGGGCCCAGCGGCGGTTCCTCATCCAGGCGGTCACGTTCCTCGCCGGTGAGGTGGGCATCCGGCAGTTCCTCGACATCGGGACCGGTCTGCCGACCGCGGACAACACGCACGAGGTCGCGCAGCGGGTGGCGCCCGACTCGCGGATCGTCTACGTCGACAACGATCCGCTCGTGCTGGTGCACGCCCGCGCGCTGCTGACGAGTTCGCCCGAGGGCGAGACCGCCTATATCGACTCCAACGTGGAGGACCCGGAGCGGATCCTGAGCGAGGCGGCCCGCACACTCGACTTCAGCAAGCCGGTGGCGCTGACCATGATCGGCATCCTGGGCAACGTCGCCGACTACGCCGAGGCCCGATCGATCGTCGAACGGCTGCTCGACGCCGTGCCGTCGGGCAGCTACCTGGCGGTGAGCGACGGGACGAGCACCAGCGCGCAGAGCGTGGAGAGCCAGCGGGTCGCCAAGCAGAGCGGCCACCCGTACAACCTGCGCACCCCCGAGGAGATCGGCGGCTATTTCGAGGGCCTGGAGCTGCTCGAGCCGGGCGTGGTGTCGACCTCGCGCTGGCGGCCGCAGCCGGGAACCGAACCGGAGGCCCTCGATGTGTACTGCGCGGTCGGCCGCAAACCGTAGGGCAATGCCGCTCAGGTGAGCAGGGGGAGCGGGGCGAAGGGGTAGTCCCGCCAGATCGCGCGGGAGTAGTCCTCGGGGTAGGCCGTGACGGTCGACGGGCTGTCGAAGACCCTGGTCAGGCGCTGGTCGGGATCGTAGGCGGGCCAGCCCGGATCACCCGAGGCGGCGAAAGCGGTCCAGGCGGCGCGGAACTCGGCCGAGAGCGGTTCGGCCTCGGGGCTGTCACCGATCAGCATCGCGGGCTGGCCGGCGGTCAGGTTGCCGAAGACCAGCGGTACGTCGAGGCCGTGGCAGGCGCCGAGGGTGCCGCCCATGCCCGGCGCGTTCCAGGCCAGCTCGTAAAGGTAGGCGCGGCCGCCGCCCGCGACCTGGGCCTCGGCGAGGTGCAGGCTCGGCATGCGGAACAGCCAGTCCGAATGGACCAGCTCGTACTGCTGGTCGGGGGTGGCGTCCTCGTACGCCCGCGGGCCGGGCGCGAAGATCTGCCGGGCCTCGGCCGCCTGGGCCGGCGTCACCTGGCCGAGCAGGCCGGTGAGGGCGGACAGCAGTCGCTGCTCGTCGCGGGTGTGGCCGGCGATCAGGTCGATGTCGCGGGCGGCGCCGGACGCCAGGGCCTGCCACGGGGTGACGGGCAGCACGTCGCCGTCGATGACCGGGGCGAACGGGATCGAGCCGTGCGCGGCCTGGCCCCACCGGGCCGCCCGCTCACCGATCTTCGCCGCGACCTCGTCGCCGGCCGCGGTCAGCAGCTCGGGATCGGCCTCGGCCAGGTCGGTGACGGTCGCCCGCAGGCCCAGCTCGCCCGCGATGGCGGTGGCGATGTCGGCGGCCAGCGGTTCCGAGAAGAACGTGCCGGGCACGCTCTGCGCGATGGCCCGGCGGAACAGCCCGGCCGCGCGCGGCATGGCCAGCAGGGCGGCGACCGAACCGCCGCCCGCCGACTCGCCGAAGACGGTGACCCGGGCCGGGTCGCCGCCGAACGCGGCGATGTTGTCGCGGACCCACTCCAGCGCGGCGACCTGGTCGAGCAGGCCGCGGTTGGGCGGCGCCCCGGCGACCTGGGTGAAGCCCTCGACGCCGAGCCGGTAGTTGAACGTGACCAGGACGACCTGACCCTCGCGGGCCAGGCGCGAGCCGTCGTATTCCGGCCGGGCGGCCGAGCCGAACGCGTAGCCGCCGCCGTAGATCCAGACCAGGACCGGGAGCTTCGCGGCCCGGTCGGGCGAGGGCGACCACACGTTGAGGGTCAGCCAGTTGTCGCCGGTCGTCGGGGCCGAGGGGCCGAGCATCTCCGACTGCGGGGGCGGGGGACCGAAGGCGAGGGCCGGCCGGACGCCCACCCACTTGCCGGCCGCTCGCGGTGCGCCGAAGTGCGGGGCCGAAGCGTACGGAATGCCGCGGAAGACCGTGAGGTCGCCCTCCTGAAGGCCCCGCAGCGTGCCCTCGATTACCTCGACTTCAGTCACGCCCGCATCATCACGAGCCGCGGGGTTCGCCGCCAGCCATTTACTACTTGTCAATCAAGTGCTTGATGGATAACGTGGCCGGGTGCCTGACATCCCTCTCCCGCCGACCGGCGAGCCGCGCTTCGATGGTCCGAAGACCTGCGACGCGAGCGGCATGTTCGAGATCCATCGCATGCTCCAGAAGTCGTTCGACGAGGCCGGGGGTCTCGTCGACGGGGTCCGAACGGGCGACACCGGCCACGCGGGCGCCGTCGCCACCCAGCTCCACCTGATCTCGACCGCGCTGCACGCGCACCACGAAGGCGAGGACTCGCGCCTCTGGGACATGATCGACACCCGGGCTCCGGCGTGCTTCCTGCACGTGGAGCGGATGAAGATCCAGCACGCCGAGATGCTCGTACATCTGGAGGCGCTCGACGCCGCCGTGCCGGCCTGGCGCGCCTCGGCGAAGCCCGCCGACGCCGGGCCGATCCGGGTCGCGCTCGAGGGTGTCGCGGCCGCGCTCAAGGCCCACTTCCCCGACGAGGAGGCCACCATCGTGCCGGTCATCGAGCACGTCGTCACCCGGTCCGAGGAGGCGTGGTTCAGCACCCACGGCCGCCGGGCCACCCCCAAGGGGCAGGGCTGGAACATGCTCGGAGCGATCCTCGCGGCCCAGCCCGACGGCGGTTCCGCCTGGCTCCGAAAGCACATGCCGGGGCCGGCCGGTCTGATCTGGCGCTTCGTCGGGGCGCCGCGTTACGCCCGCTTCCGGGCGGCGGTCGAGGGGCGCCGGGGCTGACGGTGATCCGGCCGCGGGGCTCGCGCACGCTTGATTCCCGTCGTCCTACGCTGTCGCCGGGCACCTGATTGACACCGAGGGAGGGCCTTCATGCCGGCGAGCAGGCGTAACGCGGTCGACGGGGAGCAGCGGCGGGCCCAGATCGTCGACGCGGCCCGGCACGCGATCGCCACACTCGGCTTCGAGGGCCTGCGCGTCCGCGACGTGGCCGACCAGGTCGGCATCAACATCGCCACCCTGCATTATTACTTCCCGACCAAGGAAGCGCTGGTCGCGGCCGTGGTTCAGCAGATCGTCGGCACTCTCGACCGGGTGCCGCCGAGCGGCCCGGCGCGCGACCCGCGAACGGTGCTGACCGAGCACCTCGCGCACATCCTCGGCCGCTTCGAGGCCGACCGCGACGAGTTCGTGGTGCTCAACGAGCTGTATGCCCGCTCCGGCCGGGACCCCGAACTGCGGGCGACGCTACTGGTCAACGACGCGGCGTGGGCCGGCTTCCTGCGCGCGATCTTCCAGGACGGCCGGGACCGGGGGCAGTTCCGGGCCGATCTCGACCCCGACGGTGCCGCCGTGCTCGTCGTCGGGTTCCTCAAGAGCCTGCTGTCCCAGCTCGATCTGACGGCCGAGCGGGCGCGCGGCGCGGCCGACGAGATGGTGCGGGCCGTTCTCCGGTCCTAGATCGCCTGGGTCCTGGGGTATAGCTAGGCCTACCTGAAGAGTAAATCCAGCATCATGGTTTGGGCCGCGCGGGTTCGCCAAGCTGGTGGCCATGAGAACGACGTGGCGTGCGCTCGCCTCGACCGCGGTCACTGCGGTCGTGGTGGGCCTGCTCTGGCTGGTGCTGGCGGTCCCGCTGGCGCCGCTGGGCGTGGCGGGGTGGCTGCTTCACGATCGGCGCGACGACACCGACCTGCTGATCGCGGCCGTGCTCGGTGTGGTCGGCGCGGGGCTGCTGGTGCTGATGGGGCCGCGGCTCGCGCGGGCGCTGGCCGCCGTCGAGCGATGGCGGTTGCGGCTGCCCGATGATCCACTGGCGCCGCCGGGCGATCCGGCGGCCTGGCGGCCGGTGACCTATGTTCTGTTGCTCGCCGTGGTCGCGCCGGTGTGGCTCGCCGTGCTGGGGCTGTGCGCCGTGCTCATCCTCTCGACACCGCTCGCGGTCTATGACCGCATCGCGAGCGGCAACGCGATCGGCGACGTGGCCGGGCGCCTCGCGCTCGGGCTGGTGCTGATCCCGGTGCAGCTGTGGCTGGCGTCGGCGTTCGCGTCCCGGCACGCCGCGGTCGCCCGGGCGCTGCTCTGCGGCGACTCCGACACCGAAGCGGGGCCGGCCGCGGCCCGGCTGGTCGAGGTGACCCGGTCGCGGGCCCGCATGGCCGACGCGTTCGACGCCGAGCGCATGCGGATCGAGCGCGATCTGCACGACGTCGCCCAGCAGCGGCTGGTCAGCCTCACCATGCAGCTCGGCCTGGCCAAGCACGATCTGGCCCAGCTCGATCTGCCCGCCGACTCGCCCGCGGCCGACGCACTCGACTCGGCCCTCGAGCAGGGCAAGACGCTGATGGCCGAGCTGCGCGACCTCGTCCGGGGCATCAGTCCGCAGACGCTGCGCGAGCTGGGCCTGCGGGCCGCCGTCGAGGAGCTCGCCGCCGGCAGCCCGTTGCGCATCACCGTCGACGTCGTCTCCGGTCGCTATCCGCCGGGCGTCGAGACGGTGGCGTTCGCGGCGGTGTCCGAGGCGCTTGCCAACACCGCGAAGCACGCGCCGGCCACCGGCCGCGCCGCCGTGACCGCGAGCCGGGCCGGTGACCTGCTGACCGTCGAGGTCCGCGACGACGGGCCGGGCGGGGCCGACCCGTCCCGCGGGTCCGGGCTCACCGGCCTGGCCGACCGGGCGGCCGCGGCCGGGGGCCGGCTGCTGATGTCCAGCCCGGCCGGTGGGCCGACGATCCTGCGGGTGGAGCTGCCGTGCGCGTCGTGATCGCCGAAGATTCGGTCCTGCTCCGCGAGGGGCTGGCTGGGTTGCTGGCCCGGTTCGGGTTCGAAGTCGTCGCCGCGGTGCGCGACGCCGCCGAACTCGTGGCCGCGGTCGAGGACACCAAGCCCGACCTGGTGATCACCGACGTCCGCATGCCGCCGGGCTTCAGCGACGAGGGGCTGCGGGCCGCCGTCGCCCTGCGCGCCGCCCACCCCGGCCTTCCGGTCGTGGTGCTGAGCCAGTGGGTGCAGCACAGCTACGCCGGCGAGCTGCTGGGGTCGGGCGACGGTCGGTCGATCGGCTACCTGCTCAAAGACCGGGTGGCCGACGTGACCGAGTTCGCCGGCAAACTCCGCCGGGTCGCCGGCGGCGGGACGGTCGTCGACCCCGAGGTCGTGCGCCGCATGATGCTGGCCGGCCGCGACCCGCTCGGCCAGCTCTCACCGCGGGAGAGCGAGGTTCTGGCGCTGCTCGCCGAGGGCCACTCCAATGCGGCGATCGCCCGCACCCTCGGGCTGAGCGAGGCCGCCGTCGGCAAGCACATCGGCAGCCTGCTCGCCAAGCTCCACCTTCCGATCAGCGACGACACCAATCGCCGGGTCCTCGCCGTACTCACCTACCTCCGGGGGCAATCATGAAAAGACTCCTCGCGCTCGCCGCGGCTCTTCTCGCCGCTTTCGTCTGGGCGCCGGGCGCGCTGGCGTCCAACGCGTCGACCGCCGACCTGATCGGCAACGACCGGATCGTCGCGGCCTTCCGCGGCGCGTTCGTGACCTACTGGGCCTCCGGCGACCGGGCCTTCGACCCGGGCATGCAGCGGGTGGTCGACTACTGGTTCCGCTACCACGTGGCCAAGTGCGTGCTCGCCGCCGCACTGCTGGTCGTGTTCATCGCGCTCGGCGTGGCGATCTGGAGGGCCTTCCTGCGAACACGCGGTGTGCGGGCGGCCGCCCTGGCGACCGGCGGCGTCGCGTCGACCGGCCTGGCGGTGATCTCGCTGGTGGCCGTGCTGGCCAACATTCACGGGATGGCGGCACCGTTCGGCTCGCTGCTGCCGATGCTGTTCGGCGGTACGGGCGGCGGAACGGGCGGCGCGCCGGGCGGCGGACCGGGCGGCGGACCGGGCGGCGGGCCGCCGGCCGCGACCCTGGCCGCGACCCTGGCCCAGGTCCGGCAGCAGCAGGCCGCCGGGCATCACCCGCCGGCGCTCGACGCGATCACCAGCGACTACGTCAAGTTCCACGCGGTGATGGCCGTCGAGGGCGCGATCGTGGTGGCCGTGCTCGCCGGCCTGACCGTGCTGCTGTGGCGCCGGTTCACCCGCGCGTCCGGCCACCGGCGGACCCGGCAGGTGCTGGCGGCCTACGGCGTCTTCACCCCGCTCCTGGCCGCGACCCTGCTCGTCGTCGTGGTGGCCAACGCGACCACCGCGGCCAACCCGCAGCCCGGTCTGGAGGGCTTCCTCGCCGGCGGCTGGTGACGCGCACCGGCCGGAAAGAAGTATGTCCCTTCTCCGCGTCCCTGAATGGGAACTGTCCGGTGACGTCTCCGGCTACTAGAACTGCGGCATGAACGGGAAAGCGGAGTGGCGGAGGAAATTCGTTCTCGTCGTCGGGGACGGAATTGCCGGGCTCGCTCTGGCACGGGCGTTGCGGCAACGCGGTGTCCCGGTCGCGCGGTCCGGCGGCACTCCCCGCCCCGGGCTGGCGATCAACCTCCCGGGGAATGCGATCACCGCACTCGACCGGCTCGGTCTGCGCGACGAGATCGAGTCGCTCGGCACGCCGACCCGTCGCCGGGAATACCGGACGTCGCGCGGGCGGCTGCTGTTCGCGGTCGACGAGGACGAGTTCTGGGGGCCGGCCGCGCGGCCACGGTGCGTGCGCCGGGCCGATCTGCTGGATGCCCTGGCCGACAGCGTTCCGGCCGAGCACGCGCCGATCGCTTCCGTACGGCCGGTGGCCGGCGGCGCCGAGGTCCTGGACGCCGACGGGTTCCGGGCCGAATACGGCTTTCTGGCGGGCGCGGACGGCGTCCGTTCGACCGTGCGGTCGGCGCTGTTTCCGGAGGCGCTGTTTCCGGAAGCCGGCACCGGCCGGGCCGTGCTGAGCCAGGCGAGCTGGCGGTTCATGACCCCCAACCCGGGCGTCGACTGCTGGACGGTGTGGTCCGGGGCCGGCGCGGCCTTCCTGCTCATTCCGGTCGACAACCAGGTCTACGGGTATGCCTCGGCCACCGGCGGCGGTGCTGTCGCCGCCGACCCGTCGTGGCTGGCCGACACGTTCGCCGGTTACGCCGAACCCGTGTCCTCCGTTGTGGACGCGGTGCTGCGCTCGCCGTCGACCCTCCTCCACTCGCCGGTCGACGAGGTGCGCGCACCGTCCTGGTCCTCCGGGCGCTGCGTCCTGCTGGGCGACGCGGCCCACGCGACCGCGCCGGTCTGGGCCGAGGGCGGCGCGCTCGCCCTCGAAGACGCGCTGACCCTGGCCGACCTGCTGGCCACCTCGGACTGGGATGCGGTGGGACCGGCGTTCGAGGCCGCCCGCCGGGGCCGGGTCGCCCACGTGCGGGCCATGACCGACCGGTTCGCGAAGACCGTGGGGCTGCCGATCTGGCTTCGCGATGTGGTGACGCCCTGGGTGGGACCGCGCACATACCGGTCGACCTACGGGCCGCTGCGGAGCTGACCCGGTCCTTTCGGATGTCCTCGAATCGGGAGGTTCCGGTGCCGGAGGGCGGCGCCGAGAATGCATGGGCGCATCTGTCTACTTGCATTCACTGAATGAGGCTTGGCATGACAACCGCCCTTGTCGAGGTCGAACGGCCGCGCCCTTCTCTCGGCACCCGATCCCGTTCTCACGCGATAGCCCTCGGTGTGATCGTCGCCTTGGCGTTGGTGCTGTACGCCTGGGGTATGGACACTGCCGACCTCCGGAACACCTTTTTCTCGGTGGCCGTCCGGTCGATGTCGAAAAGCTTCCAGGGATTCATTTTCGGCTCGTTCGACACCGCCGGAATCATGGCTATCGACAAACCGCCGATGGCGTTCTGGCCGCAGGTCGTGTCGGTCTGGATCTTCGGTTTCCACAGTTGGTCGCTGGTGCTGCCTCAGGTGCTCGAGGGCGCGGCCGCGGTCTTTCTGCTGCACCGCACCGTGCGCCGGTGGGCCGGGGAGAACGTGGCGCTGCTCGCCGCGCTGATCCTCGCGCTCACCCCGATCACGGTCGTCATCAACCGCACCAACAACACCGACACGCTGCTGGTGCTGTGGTGCGTCGCCGCCGCGTACGCCACAGTGCGCACCATCGGCGCGGAGGCCTCGCCGCGCAGTGCCCGGTTGTGGCTCATGCAGGCGGCGCTGTGGGTCGGATGTGCTTTCACGACCAAGATGCTGGCCGGATGGCTGGTGCTGCCGTCGCTGGTGCTGGCCTATCTGATCGGGCGTAGGGCCGGGTGGGCGCGGCGGATGATCGATCTGTCGTGGGCCGCCGGGGTGCTCGCCGTCTCGTCGCTCTGGTGGGTCACTTTGACCACGCTCTGGCCGGGGAGCAAGCCCTACACGGCCGGCAGCACCGACGGCACCACCTGGAATCTGATCTTTGTCCAGAATGGAATCCGGCGGATCGTCGGTGTCGCGGAGGCGGCCTCCTCGTCAAGCCAGGGCGGCGGGCACCAGTCCCTTTCGCCGGCCGCCGCGAACGTCGTCACGGTCGGCAAGGCGATCGGCGCGGCGTTCAACGGTGGCGCCCTGGGCCTGTCCCGCATCTTCGGCCGGATCGTCGGCGGGCAGATCGCCTGGCTGCTGCCGCTGGCGCTGCTCCTGGTCGTGGTCGCGCTGGTGTCCGGCCTGCAGGCCCGGAGGAACGGCCGGCCGGTCAACCGGTTCGACGCCGGGGTCTGGGCCATGTGGAGTTCGTGGATCGTCGTGCTCGGCTTGCTGTTCAGCTATCAGCAGGGGACCTACCACGCGTACTACACGACGCAGCTGGCACCGGCGATCGCGGCCGTGGTGGCCGGTGGCCTGGCGCTGCTCTGGCGTCGTCGCAAGGAGCCCGGCTGGGTGTCGCGGGTGCTGCCGGTGGGTGTCGTGCTGACCGCCGGCTGGACCTGGACCCTGGTGTCGCGGGACACCGCCTACTACGGCTGGCTGCGCTGGGCCGTGGTCGTCCTGGCCGTGATCGCGGTCGGGGCGCTGGTGATGAAACGGGCCGACGGGCCGGCACTCGCGGCCGGGCTCGCCGCGCTGCTGCTGGCCCCGACGGTGTGGTCGGTGGCGTCGGCGGTGCATCCGGCCACCGGGTTCGTCGACGGTGCGATTCCCACCGCCGGGCCGGCGGGATGGAACTTCGGCGGGCAGGGCGCCATCCCGGCGCCGTTGCAGACCTTTCTGCGTACGGGCGAGCTTCCGGGCGGCAGCCTCTTCTCAAGCAACCGGCTCGCCCCGAAGCAGCAGGCTCTCCTGAATTACGTGGCCGCGAAGGCGGGCGGCGTGCGGATTCCACTGGCCGTCGAGGGCGGCGGTCTGCGGGCCGAGAACTATGCCGCCAACACCGACATGACCGTGGTCGCCATGGGTGGCTTCGAGGGTGTCGACGACGTGCCGAGCATCGCCCAGCTGGCCGAGCTGGAGGCCCGGCACCAGCTCGGTTTCGTGCTCAGCCAGCCGCCCAAGGGCGGGTTCGGCGGCTTCGGCAACACTCCCACCGCGCTCAAGCGGATGGGCTGGGTGCAGGGCAACTGCACCGAGGTGCCGTCGATCGCGTACGGCGTGCCGGCCACCCCACCCACCGACGTGTCGACGCTGGCCTCACTGGTCGGCTTCGGCGAGCAGACCCTCTATCAATGCTGACGGTCCAGCGGATCGACGTAGCCCAGTTCGATCGCGAGGCGGGTCAGCTCGGCCTTGTTGCCGGCGTGCAGCTTGTGCCGGATCCGCTTCACGTACGTGCTGACCGTGGTTTCGGTGAGGCCCATCCGCCGGCTGATCTGCCGGTGGGTGAAGCCGCCGGCCAGGTAGCGGAGGGCCTCGATCTCGCGCTGGGACAGGTTGTGCGGGCTCGGCTCGGCGCGCGGCGAGGCGGCGTTGGTGACCGCGCCGAACAGTTCGGGCGCCACGTGCAGGCCGCCGCGCCGGGCGATCCGCACCGCCAGCACCAGTTCGACGGTCTCCGAGTCCCGGCCGACCAGGGCGTGCACGCCGCCGCGTACCGCGGTCAGCAGGTTCGGCGGGTTGTCCGGCACGCACAGCGCCACGATCGGGGCGCCTTGGGGGGCGAGTGACCAGTAGTCGTATTCGTCGACCGCCACGCCGTACAGGTCGGTGACGATGACCACGGCGGCCGCCGCCGGTGGCAGATCGGTGATGGTGTTCGCCTGGTGGGTGACCCGCACGGAGTTCAGGCCTCCGAACACGTGCGTGAGGCCCCCGAGCATCAGCGGGCTCGACGTCACGACGGCGACGTCGACTACGGACAGCGGGGTAGCAAGCAAGGCGGGCTCCGGTTCGGTTGACGCTGGTCGTCGCCATGAGAGACGCGGCGGGCCGCCGACTCCAGGCGGATTGTCAGGCGGAAACGGTCAGCAGACGCTCGGGCTCACGGGAGGCCGCGCGGCCGCCGGCGAGGACCGACCCGGCGTCATCGATTTGGGGTGGGCTCATGGTTTCCCCTCCGTGCTGGGCATCCGTCAAAGACTCAAACGTCTCCGAACGCGGAAGGATCAGTTGCCGTGAGTGTCGATGCGGCCGTGCGGTTCGCGATCCACCTCGGTGAGCCGGGGCTCCTCGGCGAGACCTATCTGGCCGTCGGCCGTCGCGACCCGGGGCCGCCCGGTGCTGATGGACGCGCGAGCTGAACGCCTCGACGTCCCCCTTTCCGTTCCGGCCGCTGACTAAACGTATTCCTCATATCGTACTTTCGGTTGTCGATCATGAGGATGACAAAGGTGTGTCGGACGTTTCCTGTGGCCATTTTTCGCGGTTTTCTAATCGAGCAAGGCCCACTGATGAAATGCGAGAAGGGAATTCCGATGAATAAGCTGACCCGCCTTCTGACCGTCACCGGCATGGGCGCTTTCGCCGCCCTGGCGATCGGCGCCGGACCGGCCCAGGCCGCCAGCACCAGCGCCTCCCCGGTCGCCAAGTCGTCGGCCGGACAGGCGCAGCAGCGCCACGGCTGGGACCGCACCGTCGGCTACTACCGATCGGCGCGGGCCTGCGAAATCGCCGGGCGCGTCGGCGAGCGCTTCGGCCGGTGGGACGACCACGACTGCGGCTTCGTTCGCTTCGGATTCCGCCGGGGCTCGTGGGAGTTGCAGGTCAGCAATGACCGCCACGGTCACGGTTTCCCGGGTCACGGCCACGGTTTCCCGGGTCACGGTGACGGCTTCCCGGGTCACGGCCACCGGTAGGGATTTCCGCGATGGCGCCGGGCATTCTGCCCGGCGCCATTGTGCTTTTATGGCCTCAGCCGGCGAGGAATTGTTCCAGCAGCCCCGGTACGGCCGAACGCGCGACCCGAATCGCCTCGCCGTCGTCGACATCGGGGACGTCGTAGTGCTGACGGCCGCCGGCCGTGGTGGCGACCAGCGTGGTCAGCCCGGCCCGGCGCTGGAACACCGAGGTGGTCATGTTCCAGCCGATCACCGCGTCGGTGCGCAGCATGTGGCGGCGTCGCACCAGGCTGCCGTACCGGCTGACCAGCCAGCCGTCGGTGAGGGCGTGGCCCAGACTGCCGGCCCGGTCCGCGGCGAGGAACGCGCCGATCGGCAACAGCGCCAGCGACGCCCAGAACGCCCACCACGGCGCGCCGGCGAGGAGCACGAACCCCAGCACGATCAGGATCAGGACCGAGCAGACCGTGCCGGCCCGGGTGAACCGGCGCAGCCGGGCGCGAGGACCGTGCCCGGTCAGCTCCGCGGTGAGTGGGCCGGTGTCGCCGATGACCGTGCCGGCCACCTCGACCGCGACGTCGCGGGGCGCGGGCGGCAGCAGAACCGAACCGCCACGGTCGGCTCCCCGGCCGACGCGCAGACCGGTCGCGATGGCGAGCACGCGGGCGCCGCGTACCGAACGCAGCAGGAGTGGCTCGCTCAGCTCGACGCCGCGAAGCCGGCGTTCTTCGATCGTGGTGCTGCGGGTGGTGAGCAGGCCGCGGCGGACGTGCAGCGTGCCGCTGCTGTGCCGGCTCAGCCGGAAGTTCCAGAACGTCAGGATGTAACCGACGGTCGACGCGACCGCGGTGAACAGCATCACCGCGACGGCGACCAGGAGGATCGCCACCGGCAGCGGCCGGTCGCGCAGGTAGGTGATCGTGTCGTGGACGACGCCGATCTTGGTCGGATCGACGTGGCCCTCGTTGACCAGGCGGGAGCCGAGGCCGAACAGAACACCGATCGCGACCAGACCGGAGAGGGTGAACGGGCCGTACCGGATCCAGGCCGGGTCGAGGGCGACCAGGAGGCTTTCGGTGGCGACGGTCGGCGACGGTGTCGCCGCGACCACCGGGCGGTGCAGCAGCTCACGGTGCAGGTTCTCGGCCTGGGCGGCGCTCAGCCCGTCCAGCTTGACGCCGTCGTTCTTCTTGTCGGTCTGGCCGGTGCCGACGGTGACCCGGGCCAGGCCGAACATCCGGTGCAGCACGTTCGAGGTGACGTCCACGGTGCGGATCCGGTCGCGCGGCACGGTCAGCGTCCGCCGGCGGAACAGGCCCCGGCGCACCTGCACGTGACCCGGGGTGATCCGGTACGACGTGGTGAAGTAGCGCAGGAACCCGATCACGATGCCGATGCCGCCGATGCCCAGCGCCCACCAGCCGCCTTCACCGCCATTGCCGTTGCGCAGCCCGACCAGCACCGCGAGCAGCGGGACGATCAGCCGCCGCAGTTCCATCACCGGATGCACGGCCAGCATGCGAGGGCTCAGCCGGCGCCAGCCGTCGGCCACCACCTCGTCCGTCGGCTCGACCACGGTGGTCATGTCGCGTCCCCGGTGCTCCGGCCGACCCGGATGGTCAGATCGGCCACCAGCTGGTCGGCGTCCACCCTGGTCAAGCCGTGGATCTTGATTGGTCCGGCCGCCGAGGCGGTCGTCACGGTCACGTTCGCCAGCCGGAACAGCTGCTCGATCGGGCCGCGCTCACTGTCCACAGTCTGCACCCGGGAGATCGGCGCGATCCGCCGCTGCTGGCTGATCCAACCGGTCTGGGTGTAGACCGCGGTGTCGGTGGCCTCCCAGCGGTGCACGCGGTAACGCCACTGCGGCATCACCACCAGATGCACCGCGGCCAGCACCAGCCACACCACCCCCACGATCAGGTGGGGGAGCCGTCCTCCGCCGCTGTCCGCGAACCACCAGATCACCTGGGGTGCGAGCAGCACGATCCACAGCACCGCGGCCCGGGCCGCCCAGTACCACAGGGCCCGCGGGCTGACCCGGTGCATCGGGGGCCGCAGGCGCACCACTTCCGCCGTCATAGTCACGCCTCTCACCATCGCATCCGGGACCCAGTCCCCATCGGCCCGTTCGTCGTGCGGACGGCGGGACAAATGTCATGGTCGAGCCGAGCGCGCCCGCAACGTCCGCGGGGCCACCCCGCGGACCCGCTTGAACGCCGCACTGAGCGCGAACGGGCTGGAATAGCCGACGTCGCGCGCGATCGCCTCCAACGTCGCGTCGGTGCGGGTCAGCATGTCGGCGGCGCAGGACAGGCGCCACTCGGTCAGATATGTCATCGGGGGGACGCCACCAGCCCGGTGAACCGCCGCGCCATCGCCGCCCGCGAACAGCGCGCCTCGGCCGCGGTCGCGTCCCGGCTCCGCGTGGCTGCCGGCCGGGGCGATCCTCACCGTCACCGGGGCGGTCGGCGTCACCGCGGCGATCAACGTGCCGCTGAACAACCGCCTCGAGGCCGGCACGGTGACGTGGTCACGGTTCCTGGCCGGCTGGGATCCGGCCAACCATGCCCGTACGCTCCTCTGCCTGGCCGGCTGCGCCGCGCTGTTGATCGGCGCGCTCCGCCGTCACTAGCGCTAAACCCGCAGCTCATCTGCTAGGTTCCGCGCCGTGGATCGGATCGAATGCCAGTGGTGCCGGCTGCAGAACGCGGCCGGCGCCACGTCATGCCTCACGTGCGGCGCGCCGCTCGACGTCCGCAACTCGGTCAGCGACTCGGGCTGGCGCGAGGCGCCGCGGCTGCGCGACATGACCGAGTTCCGGTTCGCCAATTCCGTCGTACAGGTCGAGGGTGAGCTGGTGCCGGTCGCCGAGATCGCGCTCGCCCAGGGCGACGCGGTCTACTTCGAGCACCACGTCATGCTGTGGAAGGACGAGGTCACCCCGGTCGTGGCGGTGCCGACCCAGGGCGGCATGCGCCGCGTGCTCGGCGGCATGCCGTTCGTGCTGACCATGGCGTACGGGCCGGGGCGGGTCGCGTTCTCCCGCGACTCGCCGGGCGAACTGGTCGTCCTGCCGCTGCACCCGGGCATGGAGCTGGACGCCCGCGAACACGCGTTCCTGCTGGCCAGCAACACGATCGGATACTCCTTCGTCCGCATCCAGGGCCTGGCCAACGTGCTGCACGGCGGCAACGGCATGTACCTGGACCGGTTCGTCGCCGGCGGAACGCCGGGCCTGCTGGTCCTGCACGGCTACGGCAACGTCTTCGAACGCTATCTGCGGCCGGGCGAGAAGATCATGGTCGAGCCGGGCGGCTTCCTCTACAAGGACGCGTCGGTCACCATGCAGGCGGTGCAGATGCCGGTCAAGACCGGCCTGCTGCGCAAGGGCATGTACCTGGCCGAGATGACCGGTCCGGGCCGGGTGGGCATCCAGTCGATGTACGTCCATCACCACGCGGAATGAGTTGGCGATGATCTGTCCCTACTGCCGCATGGACCAGCCGGAGTCCGAGACCTCCTGCCCCGGTTGCGGTGCGGCGCTCGACATCCGGCAGCACGTCAGCCGCAGCGGCTGGATCGAACAGCCCCCGATCCGGGACATGGCCCGGATCCAGTTCGGACAGTCGCGCGTCCAGGTCGAGGGGACGTACGTGCCGGTCGCCGACTTCGCACTGGCCGAGCCCGACTGGATCTACTTCGCGCACCATGCGCTGCTGTGGACCGAGCCCGGCGTACGCCTCGGCAACACCTCGCTGTCCGGCGGCTGGAACCGGATGCTGTCCGGCCTCCCGCTGATCATGATCGAGGCGCACGGCCCGGGCCGCATCGCCCTCTCCGGCGACCGGCCGGGCGAGGTGGTGGCGCTGCCGCTGATGCCGGGCCGGCCGATCTGGACCCGGGAACACCGCCTCCTGACCGCCACCGGCAACATCGCCTACACCTGGCAGCAGACCGGCATCTGGTACACCACCGGCTCGGGCGACGACCGGGAGACCCACTACCCGATCGGCCAGTTCGGCGACCTGTTCACAGCTCAGCAGACGCCGGGCCTCCTGCTGCTGCACGCCCCCGGCAACACGTTCCTGCGCGACCTCGCGCCCGGAGAGTCGATCCTGGTCCAGCCGGGCGCGCTGCTCTACCGGGACGTGTCGGTCACCGCCCACCTGCACCTGGAATATCCGCAGGGCGCCCTGAGCGTCTCCTGGCGGCGGGCGTTCAGCCAGCGCACAATCTGGCTCCGGCTGGTCGGCCCGGGCCGGGTGGCGGTCTCCTCGGCCTTCGGGCACACCACCTCGCTGGCGGTGACCCGGCACTCCCCGGCCACCGCCCAGCAGTGGTGATTTCTTGTCACACCCCTGTGCTTCGATGCCACCGTCAATGTTTCGGGACAGGGGGCCCGTCCAGACCGGTGGCAGCTCGCCGATCTGGCCGAGCGAGATCTACTTCTGGGGTTTCTCGGGGGGCTGAGAACGCGTCGCGGTGGGCCATCCGCACTATCCGCAGCTCTACCGGCGCGGCCGGTCGGAGTGGGCTCGAGTCGCATACGAGAGGGTGAGAAACCGGTGCCTGTCCGCTTTCAGCTGGTCATCGACTGCGCCGACCCAGACCGGCTGGCCCGGTTCTGGGCGGCCGCGCTGGGCTATGAGCTCGCGCCGCCCCCGCCCGGATTCGCCACCTGGAACGATTTCTACCGGAAGTTAGGGTTGCCCGAGGAAGATCTGGTCGACGGGGCCGACCGGATCAGCGACCCGGACGGTCACGGGCCCAGCATCTGGTTCCACGCGCTGCCCGACGCCAAGGTAGTCAAGAACCGGCTCCATCTCGACATCCACGCCAGCGGCGAACAGTCGGACCCGATCGAGACACGCCGGAGGCGAGTCGACGCGGAGGCCACCCGGCTGGCCGGCTTGGGCGCCACCATCACCGGCGCGTTGTCCAAGGAGGGGCTCGACCACTACGCAGTCGGAATGAAAGATCCGGAAGGCAACGAGTTCGACATCAACTGACCATGCGGTCGGCGGGTGCTCGAGCGCTCGTCAGAAGGTGTCCCCATTGCGGCCTTTTCCCTCGTCGCAAGAACCGCCCAGCAAGATAACGATGCCCGGCAGGTCACCCCTTTGTTGATCCAACCGGTTTGGCATGATCGACACGCGGGTGGGGCTGACATTTCTCCGTCTGAATGCGGGAAAATGGTTTATGGCGCAGCTCGAGTTCTTTCCCCGGTCGCAAGTGGCCTCCTGGCGAGACCGGACTGCGTCGCGCAATTATTCGCCTGAGGCCGATCGGTTTCGCCGCGAGCATGAGCGGCATCGCGAATGGGGTTTGCGGCAGCGTCACGGCCGCCGAGCGATGAACCTGCGTCTGCACGGCGACATCACCGCGCCGGCCGACCGCGCCGGCAGCTGCCAGCCGTCGGAGCTTTCGACGCCGGTGTCCGAGCCGGTCGACGCCGGGCGGCTGGCGGTTGAGGCTCCGAGCGGGAGCGTTTTCCGCGGCGGAGCGCTCGCGGGCCCTAGTGATGGCGCGGCCGACGAAGTCAATCCATCCGCACCATCCGCACCATCCGCACCATCCGCACCATCCGCACCATCCGCACCATCCGCACCGGCGGCACCGGCGGCACCGGCGGCACCGGCGGCACCGGCGGCACCGGCGGCACCGGCGGCACCGGCGGCACCGGCGGCACCGGCGGCACCGGCCGCACCGGCCGCACCGGCCGCACCGGCCGCACGGAAGGAATCCGCCCGTCGGGCCGGGTCTGCTGGTCGGGCCGGGTCTGCTGGTCAGGCTACATCTGCCGGTCAGCCGGTATCCGCATCCGCCGATCAGGCCGACCCCCTGATCGGGCCGAAAGCTGCGAGCGGACAGATCGCGCAGTGTCCAGGCAGGCCGATCAGGTCGCCACGGTCGAACCCTGCCGACGGGCAGACCGCACAACGCCCTGGATCAGGCAGTTTCTCCGATCACGCCAGACTAAGTCGTGCCGGTCGGCTATGCCGGCTCGGCCGAGCGATCCCGTCGGCACCGCCCGGCGATCGGGTGCCACCGGTAGCCCAGGGAGCGCTGCCCGCCCGGGGGAGGCTGCTCGGGGGCGCTGCCCGCCCGGGGGAGGCTGCTCGGGGAGCGCCGCCCGCTCGGGGAGGACCGCCCGCTTGGGGAGGGCTGGCCGTCCGGGGAGGGCTGGCCGTCCGGGGAGCGATCAGGATCACGCGCGGCTGCGGTTGCGGGGATGGCCGTTCTCCAGTCCAAAACGATTATCTAATGCGCAACACCACGTCTTTGGAAACGCCGAGGAAACGGGCTTTCCCGGTCCCGGGAATTACTCAAGTTTGTCAGCGACGGGGCCCCTATCGGTGACCAAGTCAGTGTCGGCTTTGGGGGCGGCTCTATTTCGATGTTGCGTATCTATTAAGCGGCCTGGCGGCCGCACGGCATGTGCGCACGTGATCAAGGTGGCCGGCCGTCGACCGGTAGCCGCCGCGCCGGCTGGCCGCCTCAGAGGTACTCGACATTAGGCGCGCGACCGGTCGGGGCTTCTGAGCTTGGAAGAAGGGCACGGGCCTCGGTGCCGGATCGTTACCGCGTACGGAAATCCGCTGGGGCGGCGGCGTGCCGCCGCCTCCTTCGGACGGTCAGCCGGTGAAGCCGGCGAAGATCTGGCTGAACTGGTAGGGCGTCTGGGTGATGTTGGTGCACTGGGACAGCGCCCCGGTGCAGGCGTTGCGGTCGCGTGTCATCTCCCAGAACGAGAGCATGCCCAGGTGTTTGCTTTTCGCGTACGCCACCAGCGTGCTCGCGTCGGCCAGGGTGAAGGTGCCGCCGTCGTCGTTCTTGCCGATCATCGGGGTGACGCCGACCATCTGCCAGATCTGGGCGTCGGTCTTGGTTGTCCACAGGCTCTTGATCTGGTTGAACGTGGACTGTGCCGCCTGGGTGGCGAACGTGCCGTATTCGCCGGTCGGCCGCTGGTAGTCCATTGCCATCACGTTGACCAGGTCGACGTTCACGCCGGCGTCGTGGGCCGATTTCAGCACCGCGAAGCCGTTCGCGTCCAGGCCTTCGGGCAGCACCGGCAGGGTCAGCGAGATCTTGACGTTGGGGCGGGCGTTCTGGAGCAGGACCAGTGCCTGCGAGCGCCGCGCGATCGACGCCGGGTCGGCCACCGCGCCGCCTTCGATGTCGATGTCGAGGTATTTCAGGTTGTAGGCGTCGACGATCGCCTGGTATTCGGTCTCGACCGCCTGGGGCGTGCCGCAGACCTGGGCGAGCTCGCTGCCGGCTGCGCCGCCGAGCGAGATTTTCACATCACCCCCCTGCGCACGGACGGCATCGATCTGGTCGCGGTCCCATCCCGTACGCGGGTCGAAGGCGTTGAACCACGTGGCCTTGCATCCGTTGCCGGTGATGAAGGCGAGCGTAAGCGAGTTGAGGTGGCCGCCGGCGAGCATGGTGGTCAGCGACGGCGTCGGGTAGGAGCCCATGTCCACGTAGGGCGCGACCGGCACCAGCGAGCCCGTGCCGCCGGCCGTGGTGGCGCTGACCGTGTTGCCGGCCGCCGACGAGTTGCCCGCCGCGTCGTGCGCCTTCACCGTGAACGTGTACGAAGTGGACGGGTTGAGCCCGCCGACCACGCCCGAGGTTCCGGTGGTGCTGATCGCCACGTTGCCGCCGAGGTAGACGTCGTAGCCGGTGACGCCGACGTTGTCGGTCGACGCGGTCCAGGCCAGCGCGACCGTACTGCGGGTGGTCGCGGTGACGTGCGCGTTCGCCGGGGCGGTCGGTGCGCTGGTGTCGCCGGCCCCGCCGGCGCAGAGCCCGCCGTTGACGCGGCAGTTGGCCGGCCGGGCCGGCCCGGCGGCGATGAAGCCGAAGCTGGCTGTGGCGCCGGCCGCCAGTGGGGCGTTGTAGGCGGCGTTGCCGGCCGTGATGTGGTTTCCGGCCCGGGTGATGACCGAGTCCCACGAGCTGCTGATGGTCGTGGCGGCGTCGAGGTCGAATTCGACCTTCCAGCTGCTGATCGAGGCCGAGGTGCCGTTGGTGATCGTGTATTGGGCCTGGAAGTTGCCGCCCCACTCGCCGACCAGGCTGTAGGTGGCGGTGAGTGAACCGGCGGCCTGGGCCGGGGCGACGGCGGCGGCGACGCCACCGACCGCGGCCAGGAGGGTGAGAACCAGAGCAGGCAGGGGGGACCGGGATCGCGGCATGGTGCCTCCGGGGATGAGAGCCGTCGATCGTTAACGATAAATAAACTTTGCTAACAGTCAATGGCCCTAACCGGAGGAGGGTGGTGCCGGGCCGCAGAACCCGCAGCCCGGCACCACGGCGGTTTATGGCTTGATCAAGCTGATCCGAGTGTCCCAGTTGGCCAGCGCGGTCCGGGTGTTCCCGCACGAGCCGAACGGGTCGGCCTCGTACTGGGCCAGGGTGCAGCTCTGGCCGATGTATTCGCTGGCGATCCAGATATTGCGGCCGTCGACCGCTGTAGCTCCGTAGTCGCCCCACCGCGACGTGGTCGAATCGGCCAGGCCCTTGTAGCCGGTGAACCCGTCTTCCGGGCCGAGGCCGGCCTTGGCCAGGTGGATGGCTCCCGCACCGGCGCGGCCGTCGAACGCCGCGTAGGCGGCGGAGGGATAGAAGTTGTTGCCGGTCAGGGTGAACGCCATGACGCCGTCGCCGGCGGCGTTGACGCCGATGGCCGGATAGGTCAGGTTGTTGCCGGCCAGGCCGAGCTGGCCCTGGTTGACCAGGGATGCGCTGACCGAGGATCGGTGCGACTGCGGCCGGACGATGTACCAGCCGATTCCGGCCTGACTGTGCCCGGCGACGGTGACGGCGGTGTCGAGTGCGCCGTAGAGCCGGCCGCCGGTGTAGGTGACCTGCTGCATCCGGGTGTCGTTGCTGTCGAGTGTGGACTCGGCTTCCGGCTTGTCCGGATCGGGCGTACCCAGGACTACGGTGGCGCAGGCGTCGTCGTTCAGGCACTGGCCCAGTGGGAAGGGCCCGGGTTTCTGGTTGGCCTCCGGCGGGAGGGAGTACGTCCGGACCTTGACCCGGGTGTTGCTCAACTCGATGTCCGGGTGGGCCGTGCTCAGCGACTGGGTGTTGGTCAGGCTCCAGGTCACGATGCTGTTGGACACGTACTCATCGGTGCCGGTGGCTTCCTCGGCCGCGTTGGACGACAGGAAATACGCCGTTCCGCGCTGGGCGGTGTCGTAGTCGGCGGTGCTGGGCGACTGGGCCGGCCAGAGGGTGAAGCCGTTGCGGCCGGCGTCGGCGGCGGTGGTGTCGATCTGGGTGACCAGGACGTCGGCGTCGCCGCGGGCCAGGGCGCGCTTGGAGAACGCGTACACCTGGGCGCTGTTGTACTCGGTGCCGAAGAACGAGTATTCGTTGGTCGTCAGGTAGAAGCCGTTGGCGTCGACGCCGATGTGCGGGTAGTCGCCGATGCACGGGCAGTTCGGGTGCACCGGAGTGCCGTGGGTGCCGTCGTCGGTGACGTCGAGACGGTAGATGTTCCACGTCTTGGTGGGGTCGGCGGCGACCGCGATGTCGAGGTGGTTGTCACCGGTCAGGTCACCGGCGGGGGTCGCTTCCAAGGTGAGTACGACCAGGAAGAAGCGGCGGGTGCTGGGGTCGTAGAGACAACTCGGGTCGGTGAGCTCCGGGCCGAAGACACCGGTGGTGCGGTTGACCGACGGTGGATAGCCGTACAGCGTGTTGAGGTCGATGACGCCGGTCTGCCCGGTGCCGTCGGCGTTGAACACACGGAACGCGTCGTTGACCGCCTCGACGACGTGGCCGTTGCCGACACAGAGGCCCTGATCCGGAGGTTCGAGGCTGAACTGGTTGCCGTTGTTGGCCGTGCGCTGATCGCGGTGGTTGATGCCGTCGAAGCTGGTCAGCAGCTGCGGCCCGGTGCGGACCACGCTGCCGAAGCTGGTGTTCGGCCTGACCCGGGCCGGGCGGGCCAGCGTACGGTCGGCCCGCTGACCGGAGGTGGCCGGGGCGAAGCCCTCATCGGGTCCGGCGGACCGAGGAATCTCGGTGGACAGGGGCCCGAGCCGGCCGGTTCCGGCCGGCGTCGGACGGTACGCGCCGGTGCCGCCCAGTTGGATGTGGCGAACCACCGGCGCCGCTGTGGGCGGCGCTGCTGACGCGGCGGCCGGAACTCCGATGAGGGCGATTGCCGTGCCCAGTGCCACGACCGGGGCTAATCGTCGATACATTGCGCCTCCAAGGCACATTTGCCTATACCGATGTCACGCCCGCCAGTCTGTACCTCACGGCGAAAAGATCAGTAGACGGCTAAACGGCCGAGCCGCGAGCCGATCGGACGATGTCCACTAGCCCGTCGTGATGCCCGGCCGCCTGTCGCGGAGCTTCAGCCGATCCCGGTCACCTGCACAGCGGTGGTCCAGTTGGTGCGGATCGCGCTGCGCGCCGAGGACAGGGTGATCTGGCCCTTGCAGACCGCGTTCTTCAGCTTGGTTTCGACGCCGTCCTTGGTGGTCGCGGTCTTGCTGCCGGAGTACGGCTCGGGCCACAGGTTGCCGGGGTCGCGGGGTGACCCACCGAGTTCCAGTGGCACGAAGTGGTCTTCTTCGTAGTCGGCCAAGCTCTTGTCGCTGTAGCCGTAGTCGGTGATGCCCTGCACCTTCAACGTATTGGTGTAGGAGGTCGGCGGCCGCACGGTGGCGGTCCAGCCCGACACGCAGATGGTCTTGCTGATGGTGGATTGGGTGACGTCGGGGTTGTAGGTGCCCGGCGTGCAGTGGGAATCCGGCAGCGGCAGATATGAGCGGGAGCAGGTGCTGGCGAACGCGGCCGTGACAGTCGCGACGGTGACCACGCCGCTGAACGCGGTGGCCAGGGTGAGCGTGACCAGAATGGTCAGCGGCCCGCGGTTGATGCGCATGAATTCTCCGACGGCTCGGCCCGGCGGGGCGCCAGGAACTGACTTCATGACAACAGGGCCTGCCGACCTAGATACATGCATGACGATGAATTTCGGGTGGCGGTCCGACGGCGGTCTGTTCAGCTCCGCGCGTAGCACCGGAGTCGCGCTGAGGCGTCGCCAAGGGTGCTGAACTGAATGCCGGCAAGCCGCCAACCGCCGGCCTGTTCGGTCCACGTCTGGCCGACCCCGTGTGTAGCCAGGCGCCGAACGCGGCGACCGCTTCGATCACCTGGCTGTAGCGCAGGGAGTAGAACAGGTCGAAGGTGTGCTGGGCGCCCGGTAGTTCGGCGTACACGACCGGCTGGGAGCTGACTTCGCGCAGCCCGGTGACGAAGGCGCGGGTGTCCTCCACCAGCGTCGAGCTGTCCATGTCGCCGTGCAGGAACAGGAACGGCGGCGCGTCGCGGAGCCGGTCCAGCGGGGAGGAACCGGGGCCGCCGACCCGGCCGTAGTACCCGTAGATGCCGACCGCGGCGGCGACCGAGGTGTCCGCGTCCTCGAATCCCGGTTGGAAGGCCGGATCGTTCGCGGTCAGCGCGGTCATGGCGGCCAGGTGGCCGCCGGCCGAGCTGCCGGACACGATGACCGTACGCGGGTCGCCGCCGTGGTCCGCGGCGTGGGCACGCACCCAGGCGATCACCCGTTTCGCGTCCACGTGGGCGTCGGGGAAGTGGTGCGCCGGTGCGAGCCGGTAGTTGGCGCTCACGCACACCCATCCCCGGGCCGCGAGCTGGTAGAGCAGGGCGCGGCCCTCCCAGCGCTTGTGCCCGACCCGGAAGCCGCCCCCGTGGAAGTACACCAGGACCGGCCCGCCGGTGGGACGGTCCCGGCGGTGGTAGACGTCGAGCAGGTTGCGCTTGCCGGCGTCCCCGTACGCGATGTCGCCGACCCGGACGACGTCGCGGCGTCCCACTGTGAACGGGGCGAGCAGGATGTGCGCCCAGGGCCGGCGCGCCGGTGGCAGCTCGATGCCGGCGTCGCCGGCCAGCACGCGCCGCAGCACCGCACCGGTCCCGAGCGCCCGCCGGATCAGGACGGCGAGACCGCCCGCGGTCAGAACCGCGCCGGCGAACGCGATCAGACCAGCGGGGGAGGAGAGGTCACCTTCGGTGAACGCGAGAAGGCTGTCCGCGGCGAGCGCGTAGAGGGCAAGGAACGGCAGCTCGTTGATCAGGAAGGTGACCCAGAAACCCCAGAAGCCCTGGGTCGTACGGGCCGGTCGTGGCCCGATCGCGGCGGTGGCGGTGCAAAACGCCAGGAGCGCGACAGAGAAGACGTATCCGATCGGCACGTTGTCCATCCTCAGCGGTAGTTACGGCGGCCGGGCAACCCGATGATCAGGGCGGCGCCGACGGTGACGTGCATGGCGAGCAGCACCAGCCGGCTGCTCGTACCGGCGCCGCTGCCCAGCGGACCGGCCAGGGAGAGGAGAAGCACGATCGACGCGATGATCCGGTACGTCCGGACCGGGCGGCGGACGGTGCGCTCCAGCAGCGCGAGCAGGCCCCAGGCGGCCAGGGCCGCGACCAGTGCGGTGAGCGCGACCGCGGCCGGGCCGATGTGCTGAGTGGTGTCGCCCTGGCGGACGGCGAGGTCGAGACCGGCCCACGGGCCGTCGACCGTCCACAGCAACAGCGCGCCGGCTGCCGCGGCGACGACGGTGATGGCGCGGCCGGTACGCCGTACGGTGGTGTGTTGGATGTCGTTGGTCATGCCGGAGAGCATCGCGGTTCCGGCCGGACGACCACATCGGACCGCGAGCGCCGCCGGGACCCTCCTTGGAGAGCCCGGCCACCAACTTTGGATGGTGTCGGCGCCCGACCCGGTCCGGCTAGCCTCGCCCGGTGAACACCTTGCCCCGCGGACGTCTTCGTGCCGCCGTCGCGGTGATCCTGGGCATCGCCGGGGCGCTGATCGTCGCGACGCTCCTGGGCTGGTGGAACGGCCGCCCGCCCGGGCCGCTGCTCGTCCTCGACGTCGCGGCCGGTGCGCTGAGCTGGGTGTTGGCGCCGTTGACGCTGTGGCGGCCGGTCGCCGCCACGGCCGTACTGACCGTGTTGGCGGCGTTGTCACCGGCCGCCAGTCCCCCGGCCACGATCGGCGCGCTGCAGGTGGCCCGGCGCGAGCGCTTCCCGGTCGCGGTGGCGGTGGCGGTGGCCGGGATCGCCGCGCACGCCGTCCAGGGTGGTTGGCGGCCCAACGGCGGCTTGTCGTACGGCTGGTGGCTGGCGCTGGTCACGATCGGCTACGGCGCGCTGCTCGGGTGGGGTGCGTGGGCGAAGGCCCGGGAGGCGTTGATCCGCTCGCTACACGAGCGGGCCCGGCGCGCCGAGGCGGAACAGGGCCGCCGGGTGGCCGAAGCGCGGATGCTGGAACGTCGCAAGATCGCCTGGGAGATGCACGACGTCCTCGCGCACCGCCTGTCGCTGCTGGCCACGTTCGCCGGTGCGATCGAGTACCGTCCGGACTCGTCACCCGAGCGGCTGGCCCAAGCCGCGGGAGTCGTCCGCGACGGCGTGCACCAGGCCCTCGACGAGCTGCGCGAAGTGATCTCGCTGCTGCGCGACGACGACCCGGCGGAAGGTGAGGGCATCCGTCCCCAGCCGGTTCTCGCCGACGTCCCGCGCCTGATCGAGGAGTGCCGCGACGCCGGCACCGAGGTGCTGCTGCGCGAGGCGGTGGACGAGCCGGCCGAGGCGCCACCGACGCTGGCCCGGACGGCGTACCGGGTGATCCAGGAGGCCCTGACCAACGCCCGCAAACACGCCACCGGCCAGCCGGTCCACGTCGCGCTGCGCGGCGGGCCGGGCACCGGCCTGGAGATCGACGTCCGCAACCCGCTGGCGCCGCACCGCACGACCCCGCCCGGCTGGTCCGGCGGGGCCGGCCTGGTCGGGCTCACCGAACGGGTACAGCTGGCCGGCGGGCAGCTCGACCACCAGACGGTCGACGGCGAGTTCCGGCTGCACGCATCGATACCATGGCCGGCATGATCCCTCCGGTACGCGTGCTCGTCGTCGACGACGACGCCCTCGTGCGGGCCGGCCTGACCATGATGCTCGACGGCGCCGAAGGCATCACGATCGTCGGCGAGGCCGCCGATGGCGACGAGGTCCCGGCCGCGGCCGACGCGCACGCCCCCGACGTCGTGCTGATGGATCTGCGCATGCCCCGGGTCGACGGCATCACCGCAACCCGCCGCCTGCGGGCCCGGCCACGCCCGCCCGAAATCATCGTGCTGACCACGTTCGACACCGACGAGAACATCCTGCACGCGCTGCGCGCCGGGGCGAGCGGCTTCCTGCTCAAGGACACCCCACCGGCCCGGATCGCCGAGGCGGTCCGCCAGGTCGCCGCCGGCGAACCGATCCTGTCCCCCCAGATCACCCGCCGCCTGATGGACCGCGTCGCCGTCCAGGCCGGCGCCTTCGCCCGCGCCAAGACCACCCTGGCCGCGCTCAGCCCCCGCGAGCACGACGTCGTCGTAGCGATCGCCCAGGGCCACAACAACACCGAGATAGCCAAGACCCTGAACATGACCCTGGCCACCGTGAAGACCCACGTCTCCCACATCCTGACCAAGCTCGACCTGGACAACCGCACCCAGCTGGCCCTGCTCGCCCACGACGCCGGCCTCGCCTGACCCGGGGCGGTCAGCGTCCGCTGCCCGGCCGGCGGAGCGGCTGCTGCCGGGGTCGCCGGCACGGTCTTCGTGAGCGTGCCGATCGCGATGTCGATCTTCGGTCTGTGGGCGATCGTGAGCGGTGTCGTTCAGACGGCCGTGGCAATTCTTCGGCGTCCGCGGATCGCCGGCCAGTGGCCCTTGATCCTCAGCCGAGCCGGTTCGGTGGCCGGCGGGCTGGCGTACCTCGGTTGGAGCGGTACCGCCGAGGCCGGCCTCAGCGCCCTTTCGGTGTACGCGGAGGGCGGGGCGTTCTTCTATCTGCTGACCGTCGGGTGGTGGTTCCTGTCGGCGCGGGTGGGCCGCCCGTCGTTGCGATGACCGGCGGGGGCGAGGCTCGGACGGTCAGGCGTCGCCGGGCGCGCGGCGGATACGCCCGGCCACGATGGAGGAGATCCGGGCAAGGGTGCGTACCGCGGCGTCGTAGCTGCCGATCGGCTCGGCGGTGACCTCCCCGGCGGATGGGGTGTCCGCCGGGCCCGGCGGCGGGGTGCCGAGCCAGTCTCTCGCGTGCTGTGCGGTCAGCGCGTAATGGGTGAGCAGCCGGGCCAGCGCGGCGTCGCGTTCGGCGGCCGGCTCGCGGTCGCGGGCCAGCCCGGCTGCGTACGCGTGGATCAGGTCGTGCAGCACGTACCGCCCGGGTTGACGCTCCAGAAGCAGGCGTCCCTGGGTGAGCTCGGCGGTGAGCTCGCGGGCCCGGCGCGGCGGCAGTCCGGCGAGGCTCGCCGCGGCGGCAGTCGTGATCTCCCCGCCGACGTGCAGGGACAGCAGGCGCAGCAGCCGGGCGGCGGGCTCGCTCAGCGACCGGTACGACCAGGAGAAGATGTCGTGGAGAGCATCGAGCGGGTTGGGCGCGGCGCGCAGCTCGGCGGCGATGGCGGTGAGAGAGAACTCGGGATTGCCGTGCGCGCGGGCACCGACCACGGCGATGGCGAGCGGCAGGCGGCCGCAGCGGGCGATGATCTCGTCGAGCGCTTGCGGTTCGGCCGAGGCGCGCTGGTCGCCGATGCGGGCGCGCAAGCTGTCCCGGGCGTCGTCGAGGCCGGGCAGGTCGGCGGTGAGCGCGCGAGCGCCGCGCAGGGTCAGTTCGGTCAGCCGGTGACGGCTGGTGACGACGGCGGCGCAGCCGGGCGAGGCCGGCAGCAACGCGGCGGCCTGACCGGCGGCGATCGCGTTGTCGAGCACGACCAGGATCCGACGCCCGGACAGCAGGCTGCGATAGAGCCCGGCGCGCGCGTCGAGCCCGGCCGGCAACCGGCCGGCTGCGACGCCGAGGCCGGTCAGCAGGCTGCCCAGGGCGTCGAACGGGCTCGTCGGCGTGCCGTCGGCGTCGAAGCCCCGCAGGTCCAGGAAGAGCTGCCCGTCCGGGAACCGGTCCGCCGCCCGGTGGGCCCAATGGACCGCGAGCGTGGACTTCCCGACGCCGGGCATGCCGTCGATGACCGCGACGGCGGTGCCGCCGTCCTGCTCGGCGGCGTCGAGGATGGCGTCGAGCTGGGCGAGTTCGGCCCGGCGACCGGCGAACCCGGCCAGGTCGGTGGGTAGCTGGGCGGGCGGCACCGGCAACGGCTCGATCACCGTGGCCGGCTCGGGCGGCACCGGAGTGACCACCGCGAACTGCTGGTCGAGAATCCGGCGGTGGGCCTGTATCAGGTCGGGACCCGGCTCGATGCCCAGCTCCTCGGCGAGCCGGCGCCGTACGGTCTGATAACCGGTCAGGGCCTCGGCCTGGCGGCCGTCGGCCGCCAGGCCGAGCAGCAGGCGGGCCTGCAGGGCCTCGTCGAAGGGGTCCCGTTCGGCGGCCCGGCGCAGGGCGGGCAGCACCACCGGGCAGAGCCCGGCGCTCAGCGCGGCGTCGGCGGCCGCCCGGGCCAGCGCCGATCCTTCGCGGTCAACGGCGACGAACGCCGGATGTACGCCGGCCGCCCCGTCCAGGCCGGCGCCGCAGCGGCCGTCCCACAGCTTGAGGGCACGGGCGTAGCCCGCGACCGCGGCCGCGACGTCGCCGGTGGCGGCGAGCTGCCGGGCCTCGGCCGCGAACGTACGCGCCTGCCGCAGGTCGAGCGAGGCCCCGGCCGCGTCGAGCCGATAGCCCGCGCCGTGGCGCTGCAACCACCGGCCGGTTGCCCGGTTGGGCAGCTCCGGCTCCAGCAACCGGCGCAGCCCGCCGATGTAGCGATGGACGACGTTGACCGCGCTCGGCGGCGGCTCGCCGGCCCACAGCAGTGCCACGAAATCGGCCAGGTCGACCGGCCGGCCGTCGGCCACCAGCAGCAGGGCGAGGATCAGCTGCCGCTGGCGGGGGCCGAGATCCAGTTCGACATCCCCGCGCCACGCCCGGATGAGCCCGAGAACGCGGAAGCGGACCACCGGCGGCCCGGCTTCGGGTGCCATATCGCCGGATTCTAGGCCGATCGCCGCCCGGCTATCGGACATAGCCGTTCTCCCACGCCCAGATCGCGATCTCGGTGCGGTTGCGGGCCCCGAGCTTGCGCTGGATACCGCCCAGGTGGGTCTTGACCGTCGAGACCGAGATGGCCAGTTCCGCCGCGAGCTCCGCGTTGGTGCGTCCCCGGGCGACCTCCCGGACGATGTCGCGCTCCCGGCCGGTCAGCGGATCGGGCGGACGTCCTCCCGGCGCAGCCGGCGCCGCGGCCTGGCCCGGGCGCCTCGGCGGATCGGCCGACCAGTGGCCGAGCAGGCGGAGCAGGACCGCCGGCGAGATCAGGCTCTCGCCCAGATGGGCCTGGCGTACGGCGTCGATGAGCAGGGACGGCCCGGCATCCTTGAGCAGGAATCCGACCGCGCCCGCGCGCAGCGCGGTGTAGACGTTCGCGTCGGTGTCGTAGGTCGTCACGACCACGATGCGCAGCGGATCGGGCACGGCCGGACCCGCCAGCAGGCGGGTCGCCTCGATGCCGTCGAGGCCGGGCATGCGAATGTCCAGTACGGCGACGTCGGGACGCAGCGCGGTGGCCTGCCGTACGGCAGTTTCGCCGTCGGCCGCCTCGCCGACCACCTCGATGTCGGGCTCGTTGTCGAGGATCATGCGGAAGCCCGCGCGGACAGTCTCCTGGTCGTCGGCGAGCAGTACGCGGATCGTCATCGGCGCTGCCCGTTGAGCGGGATCCGAGCGGTGACCCGCCAGCCACGGTCGGCCTCGGGGCGGCGTGCAGCGTGCCCCCCAGGGCGGCGACGCGTTCCCGCATTCCGGTCAGTCCGTAGCGTGCGGTGGCGTCCGCGTCGTTGCCGGGCGCGGTGACGCCGTCATTGGTGACGTCCAGGACCAGCGCCGACGGCCGTTTCACGGTGGCGACCCGGATGGTGATGCGGGTGGCCTCGGTGGCGTGCCGGCGCACGTTGGTCAGCGACTCGAGGACGAGCCAGTGCAGCGTCGCCGATATGTCCGGCCCCGGATCCGGCATCCCGTCGGCGAGCTCGACCCGTACGCGCGGGTCGCCCTCGGTCGCCCCGGCCAGCACGGCCGCGATCCCGGTGGCCTCGGGCGGCGGCGGGTCACCGGCGGCCCGCAGCATGCCGACCATGCCGCGCATGGCAGTCAGCGACGCGGCGGCCGACCGCTCGATCTCCCGATATGACTGCTCGTGGTCGACGCCCGACGGGGCACGGGCGGTCACCACCCGGGCCGCCTGGGCCTGTACGGCGATCCCGGTGACGTAATGGGTGACGACGTCGTGCAGTTCGCGGGCGATCCGCATGCGCTCGGTCCGGCGCGCCTCGTCGCGGGTGTCGAGCCGGCGGCGGTCGCCGTCGCGCAGAACGAGGCCGAAGGCGACCGCGACCCCCCAGATCAACGCGGCCGGCACCGCGAACAGGTGCACGTCGACGCCGGTGCCCGCCCGGGCCAGCGGGGCGGCGCTCAGGGCGGCGGCACCGAGAACGGCGTACGCGATCGCCGACCCCGGCCGTGCCGACCGGGTGACCGCGCCGACCATCAGCCCGACCGCCGCCAACTCGCCCAGGCTGAACCCGACCGGGAGCGGCACCCCGGTGTGCCGGGCGGCGATCGCGGCGGCGCTGTGCGCGATCGACAGCACGGCCACCACGACCGCGAGCGGCACCAGCCGGTCCGGCCGCCACCGGCGCGCCACCGCCAGCGCGGCAGCCGACACGACGATCGCGGCACCGGCCACCGCGGCCTCCCGGCGCATGCCGAACCGGCCGCCCATCACCTCGTCGAACGCGAACAACGCGGCGAGCCCGGCGATCTCGAGCGCGGCCACCGGCCGGCCGGGCGCCCCCTCCGGTATCTCGTGCATGCCGTCATTGTGCGGCGTGGGCGGACCTTTTCTCTTCGACCACAGGTTCTGGTCCTTTCGGCCGAGCCGGGCCGCGGGCGTCATTCGTCTTACACAAACATTGACAGCCGCCTTCCTACGCTCGCCGCGACCCAATGCGAATTTCCCAGGAGGCGCAGGCGTGGCAACAATCGCGAGATGGTGCTTCCGGCACCGGTACGCAGTTCTGGCCCTCTGGGTGGTGATGCTGGCCGCGCTCGCCGTCACGAGCCGGACGTGGGGCACCGCCTACGACGCCGGCATCAGCCTTCCCGGTTCCGACTCCGACCAGGCCCAACTGTTGTTGCGTACAGGCGGACTGGCCGGCCAGTCCGGCGGCGACACGATCGTGGTGCACCGGAGCGACGGCGCGATCACCGACCCGGCGTTCCGGGCCCGCTTCTCGGCCGTACTCGGCAACGTGGCGCACCTACCGGGCGTGATCGCCGTACACGACCCGTACGGGCCGGGCGGAAAAGTCAGCGCGGACGGCCGGACGGCCATCGCGGACGTGGATTTCGCCCGGGACAACCAGGCGCTGACCCTCGACGACGTCCAGCCGGTGGTCGACACCGCAGCCCGGCTACGCGGCGACGACGTGCGGGTCGAATTCGGCGGTGCCGGTTTCCAGAGCCTCAAGGGCCGGCCGGCCTCGGGCAGCGTGGTCATCGGCCTGATCGCGGCCGCGGTCGTGCTGCTGATCGCCTTCGGCTCGCTGCTGTCGACGGCGATTCCGCTGCTCTCCGCCGTCCTGGCCCTGGGCGCGGCGATCGAGACCATCGGCCTGCTGACCCACGCGCTGTCGATCGACTCGCTTGCGCCGACGGTGGCCGCGCTCATCGGCCTCGGCGTCGGCATCGACTACGCGCTGTTCATCGTCACCCGGCATCGCAGCGGCCTGCGGGCCGGGCTCGAGGTCGAGGAATCGGCGGTGCAAGCCCTGCGTACGGCCGGTCGCGCGGTCATCTTCGCCGGCGGCACGGTCACGGTCGCCATGGCCGGCCTAGCACTGCTCGGCATCAATTTCCTCACCGGCATCGGGGTGGCCGCCGCGATCATGGTGGCCTTCGCCGTCGTGGCCGCCACCACGTTGCTTCCGGCGACGTTCGGCATCGTCGGCGTGCGCGTGCTGAGCCGTCGCGAACGCCGTCGCGGCACCGTGTCGGGCCCCGACAACGGTTTCTGGACCCGCTGGGTCGGTGTCGTGCAGCGTCGCCCGGTACTGCTGGGCGCCGCCGCCACCGTGATCATGCTGGCCCTGGCGGTACCCGCCTTCTCGATCCGGCTCGGCTCGGCCGACCAGGGCAACGACCCCGCGGCCTCGACCACCCGCAAGGCCTACGACCTCGTCGCCGAGGCCTTCGGCCCGGGCTACAACGGCCCGCTCGTCCTCGCCGCCCAGGCGCCGGCGCCGGCCGACCGGGCCGCCCTGAACCAGTTGGTCACCAGCCTGCGTGGCGAGCCCGGCGTCGCATCGGTGGCCGCCGCCACGCCGACCGCGCCGATCTCCGTCGTCCGGGTCACGCCGACCACGTCGCCGCAATCGGCGGACACCGGACGGCTGATCGACCGTCTGCGCGACTCCGTCATCCCCCGCGCCGAACAAGGCACCACCCTGCGGGTCTACGTGGGCGGGCAGACCGCGCTGTTCGAGGACTTCGGGGCAGTCCTGGGCGACAACCTGCCGGTCTTCATCGCCGTCGTCGTCGCGCTGGGCTGTCTGCTGCTGATGCTCGCCTTCCGCAGCATCGTCATCCCGCTCACCGCGGCCGTCATGAACCTGCTCGCGGCCGGGGCCTCGTTCGGCGTGGTCGTCGCCGTCTTCCAGCACGGCTGGGGCTCGGAGGCGCTCGGCCTGGGCAAACCGGGGCCGATCGAGGCCTTCCTGCCGGTCATGCTCCTCGCGATCCTCTTCGGACTCTCCATGGACTACCAGGTCTTCCTGGTCAGCCGCATGCATGAGGAATGGGTCGCCTCCGGCGACAACCCCCGGGCGGTACGCGTCGGCATCGCCGCGACCGGTCGGGTGATCACCGCCGCGGCGGCCATCATGGTCTGCGTCTTCCTCGCCTTCGTGCTCGGTGGACGCCGCCCGATCGGCGAGTTCGGCCTCGGCCTGGCCACCGCCATCCTGCTCGACGCGCTCCTGCTGCGCATGGTCCTGGTGCCGGCCGTGATGCAGCTGCTCGGCGGCGCGAACTGGCGCATCCCACACAGGTTGGACCGGGTCCTGCCCCGGATCAGCATCGACTCGCCCCAACCTCAGCCGGGCGGCCGGCCCGCACCGGAGGCCGACCTGGCACCCACCACTTACTGACCCCGCCGGGGCCGCAGCGGCCCCGCGTCCGCGATCCCATCGACAGAACGGAACCCGACCATGCTCTCCCGCCGAAAGGTCCTCAGCGCCGGCGTTGCCGCAGCGTCAGCCCTCGTATTCGCCGCGACGACCGGGGCCGGCCGGCCGGCCGCGCGCGCCCCGAAAAAGCCGTTCATCCCCCAGCCGGCCCACATCCCCGCCGACTACGTGCCCTGCTGCTGACCAGCCGTCCGCAACCACCGAATCGAGAGGAAACCATGACCATCGAACTGACCTGGGCCGGGCACTCGTGCGTACGAGTACAGAAGGACGACTTCACGCTCGTCATCGATCCCGGCTTCGTCAGCGCCGCCAACGCCACCGACGGCGCGGACGCCCTGCTGATCAGCCACGAGCACATCGACCACTACGACGTCACCAAGATCGCAGCCGCGGTGGCCGCCCGGCCCGGCCTGCCGATCTATACCAACCCGTCAGTAGCCGAGCTACTGGAACAATCCGGCGCCGCGGCCGGCGGCAAGATGCGCGTCGTCGGCCACGGGGACAACCTGACCATCGGCGGCATCCCCGTCCAGATCCACGGCGAGTGGCACGCCCCGATCCACCGCGACCTCAAACCCGTACGCAACGTCGGCTTCCTCATCGACCACAAGTTCTTCCATCCCGGCGACGCCCTGACCGACCCGCACACCCGCATCGACCTGCTCACCTGCCCACTGATCGGCCTCTACACCAAGAACGGCGAACTCGTCGACTGGATCCGGCGCCTGCGACCGAACCGCGTCGCCCCCGTCCACGACTTCGGCCTGACCGACCTCGGCAAGGCGGGGGAGGACGGCTTCTTCGCCAAGGACCGCAGCCAACTCGCGCCCGGCACCGGCGCCACCTACTTCCGCCCCACCGTCGGCACCCCGATCCCACTCTGACCAGAACTGCCGGTCACCACGGTCCTCGCGGCCGTGGTGACCGAGGACGGCCGGTACGACGGCACGCCCCAGAAGGACTGCGAGCACGATGACCAGTGCCAACGCACCCCACGAGGACAGACGAACGGCGCCGGGAGGCGAATAGCCGAGGGCCCCGGACGCAGGATCAACCGACGCCCAGGCGGCACGCCGGCAGCTGGGCGACCATGGCGGGACACAGGTGGAACGCTCGGCGGTCCACTCGCGCGTCGAGCCGCCCACACCAGGACGCCGCGCCGGTCTACGGTGCCGGCTGGTCGGGGTCCAGGGCGGCGGCCTGATCACGGACCGCCTGCGCGATGACCCGGTCGCGGTAGCGGGCGACGACGGTGGCCGCGTAACGAACGGTGGGGGCGGCTTCGTCGGCGGCGGGCACATCGATCGGGCGGGGCGGCCGTTGCCGGTACGCGAAATACCTGTTCGAGGACGTGATCGCGTCGCGTACCAGCCGGTATCCGCCGCTGTCGGACGGCCACGCGGCCAGGAACTCGTCGGTAGCCGGGTCCGGCAGTCGCGGGTCGGCGAGTTCAACGACCGGGTCGGTGGGATGGATCATGTACGTACTGGCGGCCGCGCACCGGATCAGCAGCGCGAGCGTGGCGGTGACCGCCTCGGTCCGGTCGGGCCGGTTGTCCAGCCGCGCCAGCATGTTGTCGAATCGAACCGGGTCACCGGCTGCCGCCGCGGCGGCCAGGGCGATCGCGGCGTACTGATACTTCGCCTGGTGCGGGGTTTGAGTATCGGTGGCGGCGACCACCGTGCTGGTGTCCTCGTACGCTCGGCGGCCGCCGAGCACGTCGAGGGCGGCCGCGTGGTGGCCGCCGGTGAGCAGGACCAGGTCGCGCAGGCCGGCGTCGTCGAGGTCGGCAGTGATGGCCATGATCAGCTGTTGCAGCTGGTCGAATCGCCAGACGATCCCGTGTAGCAGCATGGCCTCCTGCCGGGTCGCGTCGACCAGTTCGGCCGGGGCCAGGACCAGGGCGATCGGTTGGGCCCACAGGATCAGCAGGTTCGCGGCCACGGAGAGGTCGAGGCGCCCCTGGTGGGTCGCGCCGGTGAAGTCGAGTGCCTGACGGGCCTGCCGCACGTCCTGCGGCGTCGCGGTCAGGGCGCGCGTAATGTGTTGCGATACCCGTTGGACGACGTCGATCAGCGTCCGTTCGTTCGCCCCGCCGCCGATGCGGTCTTCTTTGGACACCCGGCCAGCGTATCGGGACGGCACCCGTCCGCGCGTGGTGCGACGTTCGGCCTCAGGGCCGGTTGGCCTTCGCCTTCCACGGCTGCCCGGGCCGTACCGGTCACCGCAGCATGTAGTCCTCGCCGTCGACCCGAAGCGGGACCGGCGCCGCCATCCGGGCCCGGCCGCCCTCGACCAGGCCGTGCAGCGCGCCACTTCGACGACAACGGTGTCGTCGCAGTCCCGCAGTAGCCGGCCGCGGCACCCTCATGATCGCGAAACAGCGCATCCACATCGGCGCCGGCCACGCACCGGCAGCGCCCGGATATCCTCACCCCTCACCCGACCCGCCGAGCCGACCCCCAACTTCCACACCGTCGAGATCACGCAGCGCGGGCTCCGCAGCCAAGTTCTCGGGCACACCACCATTGCGGCCGTCGCGTTCGCCGAGCCCCGCCCACGCGCTGACCTCAGGGTCACCTTCACCGACCGGCCAGACCCCGCCGCCGCCATCCAAGAGGTCTCCGACGTTCACATCCTCACCAGGCAGCAGCTCGACGCACCCATCGCCACCGCCATATTCGGCGGTTGACCGGCGGCCGATCAAGCGGCCGGACCGTCATCAGGCAGCAGCCGAGCGCTCAAGCGAACGGAGACTCAAGAAGTCGGCACTCATCACCCACCCCAGGGCGGTGTTGGCGCAGCGAAGCCCCGCCGAGCGAAGCGAAGGCAAGCGCGAGGCAAAGCCGAGCGCGACCCGTCCGCCGAGCGCAAGGTTCGCAACGCGGGGTGTCCGGGGGCTCGGCCCCCGGAGGAAAATGACGAGGCGACGCGGTTCGCGCTTTCCGCGAACACACGTCGCCCTCGACTCGTGGAGCTGCTGTCGATCTACTTGAACCCGGCTGACTGGGTAAGGAGGCTCCGCGAAAGCATCGCCGAGACTTGAGGGCCGCTGGAGGCTGACGATCAACCAGACACGTAGGCCCATAAACATCGGCGAGCTTCACCATGAGTGCATACGTCCACTCTCGGGACGCCGCGCTCAAGGGACCCGGGGCAACACCTGCCGGAGTTTTCCCACCGGCCAGTCTGACTGTCAACGGCGGATTAGAACTGGGTCTCATGCCGCCGTCGACACTGACGCTGGCTTACGCCCCGGACACTACGGAGCCGTGATCTCCGACGATCCGAGATCGGTCTGCTCAGCCCCCGGCGGCCCGGTCAGCTGCGGGCCTTCCAATGCTTCGAGAGCGTGGGTGGGAATGTAGGCGGTGGGCTCGTCGCGCTTGTCGCGCCTTCGGTCGTCCCGGATTCCCTGGTCGTGTTCGAGGTGGATACCTTCGGGGTTCGTCATTGCTTTAGTGTGCAGCTGCGAACCGATGACTGCGTGGCGGCGGAGTGCGTGCGGGTGGCGAACCACCTGCCAGATCAGCCGCCGCCAAGGGATGAGTCCGGCAACGGGGGTGCGGGTGGCGAAGCCCCCGCCACACGAGGCCGAGGCCGAGCTAAAGAAAACGAGGCTGGAAGGTCGACACTTTCCGTCGACACAATCCAGCCCCAGTCGAGTGGAGCTGATGTCGATCTACTTGAGCCCCGCGCAAGAGGCACAACAGCTGCGAACCGGCTTGCTCGACGTCGCTCGTGCGTCCGACGGCCGAGGTCCGAAGTTCGCGCAGCGATGACCAATCCGGTGGTCGACCGTGACTAACTGCCACGCTGCCAGGGCGGTGCTCATCCAAGATCGCTGGGCTGCAAGACGACTACCAGTGAAGATGCTGGCCAAATTCCCGCAGTTCCCGCTATGCCCGGGGCGTGGCCGGTGGATCTGGCATGCGGCTAGGACTCCGGCTCCTTCATCGGTACTGCCTGTCCGGTTTCCTTCTCATAGTCGTGAGTCCAGGTTCGATGCAGGAGATGTGGTGCTTCACAAAGATCCAACAGGTCCGACCAGTCATCGGACCGTGGCGGGACGCCCTGATGCACGAGGTTGCGGATCACGGCCTCGAACGTGACGCGTCCGCACAGAAGGTGTTGCTTATTGGACAAGATCGAATCAGGTCTGAGCTGAGCGGATCCGATGTGGATATGCGGGCGCAGCTCGTGCGACTTACCCGTTGGGTGCCAGTGATAGTCGATCACGGCGGTGCCATCTATCTTTCGGACCGAGTAGTCGTAACCCCTGGTAGTGACGCGAAATGGACCGTACCCGTCTCGACCGTCTTCGATGATCTTGTATTTCATCCGAGCTCGGAGCTCGACGTCGCTTTTTCCGAGGCGGCGGTAGCCGTCGTTCTCAGCCTTCGTCCCCGTGAGATACAGGTTGTGTTTGATCTCGACCATGTCCTGTCCGCCAGCCGAGACAGAAATCTGAGGACGGTCAAGAACACAAGTCAGCGCGTCCACCAGCGGAGTGATGAACGCGCTGAAAGCAGAATAAGGATCGCTACCAGGCATCAGGAAGCAGCATAGCCACCTGGGTCACTCTCGGGTCGTCGCAGTCTTGGTAATAGCCGCTGTGCCACCTACGAGTGAATTCCTCAATGCCGATGCCGAGTGCCCGCTGGCATTCGCCGTCAATGTTGGCGTGTTCTTCGTCGGCGGTCAGCTCTACCACGTCGATCTCGTGTGCGTTACTGGCTGTACGCATCGCACTACTCCTCTCGGTGTGTGCATCAACGGTACTTGCTCGGTATGACATTTTTCCATCGTCGTCTAGTTGACCAAACGTGAGAGCTTCTCTCGATCCATGCCCCATAAACCACCAAAACGGACATTACACCGGCTCTGAGAACACGTGAGTGGATTCCTAGTCAGCCCATGCCCGCCTGTCACATGTGAGACACCTCGAAACCGGGACGGCTTCCGCCTCGTGCAGGTGCTACGACATCACGTCGCCCTCTACGCGCCACCAAGGGTCTGCGGCGGCGACGTCGATTGGCCTAAGCCGGCCGCTGCCGGGGTCTGCTCGGCTCGCTCCCGCGGGGATGACGGCTGCGCGACCTTCCGGAGCGGAGAGCTCCCGCCGGTGGCACAATAGCCGCGACTATCCGCCTGCCGGGCGCTCTACGGCCTCGACCGGGGCAGCTGCCCGCGTCGCCCGCGCCGCACCGGTCGACTGCCCCGCATCAAACGCGGTTCAGCCAGTCATGCCGACGTCCGGCGGCCCATCGTCGTCCGCTGTGCACGCCAGCGAGCGGCAGTTTGAGTAGCCGCCTCGCGCCTGCTGTCTAACCGTGACGGCTTAGAGATGGCGATCTTTGGCCATCCGCGTGATCTGGCAGAGGTATGGCACAAAGAAAACGCCCGGACCAGAGGTCCGAGCGATTTTCACGAGTGGAGCTGCTGTCGGTTTACTTGAACCCCGCACACGAGGCACAACGGCTACCGATCGGTTTGCCCGACGTGGCTCGTACGTCCCCTCGCTGAAGCTCGGGGCAGATTCAGACAGTCGAAGCATTTACCTCTACGAGTTCGGCGAATATCTCGGAGGGCTTCTTCCAATTATGGATCTTACGGGGCCGGTCA
>NZ_JBFBAD010000084.1:0-43193 GCF_040682075.1 Actinoplanes sp. NPDC051411
CCTCGGGTTGTGATCTCTGTCCTGTGTTTATACTACCTTTTCTGTGTGGCGCGGCCGGGGGCGGGGCCCGCCCCCGCCGGCGGGCCCCGCCCCGCGGCGGGGCCCCGCCCCCCGGGCGGGCCCCGCCCCGCCGGGGGGCCCGGCCGCCACGACGGGGCCGGCCGCGACGTGAGCCTCCGGCAGATGATGCGCGACGACCTCGCCCGCCTGAGCGAGGTCACGGCTCCAGGTTGACCCCGACCGCGTAGTGGTCGGACGGATAGACCGTGTCGATCGGGCGGTCGCCGGCCAGGAACGCGCCGTGCACCGTGACCGGCAGTCCCGGCCGGCCGGGGCGGGCGAAGACGTGGTCGACGCGGCGGTCCAGCTGTTTGACCGCGTCGCGCGGGGCGATCGCCAGCCGCCCGTCGAGGGTCACCGCGTCCGGGTCGGCGCCCGCCGCCTCCCACGTGTCGACCATGGCGTCGAGCAGCGGCGCCAACTCGACCTGGTCGGCCGCCGCGTTGAGGTCGGCCAGCAGCAGCACCGGCAGCGGCCCGTCGAAGCGCGCGTCGGTCGCGAGCGCGGCCAGGAACCGGGTCTGGGCCAGGTGGTCGCCGGCGTACCGGGCCTCCCACTCCGTGCCGGCGACGATCACGTGCAGCGGCCCGCGCGGGTGGTCGAGGGTGGCGACCAGCGCGTACGGATCAGGGCCACCGCGCTGCTCGTGAGGCAGCCCGATGGTCTCCACCGAGAGGATCGGCCAGCGGCTGACGAGGCCGAGCCCGGCGTCGATGCCGGGATGGTCCGGATCGACATAAGCGGCAGCCGCCGCCGGGACCCAGGCCGAGTGCAGTCCGCCGGCGTAGGAGGCGAGCCGGTGGGGCTGGTCGGTGCCGTCGCCCGACCAGCTCTCCACCAGGCCCAGCACGTCGGGTCGATAGGTCTCGAGGGTGGCCAGGATGCCCTTCTCGCGCGCCCGCCAGTCGTCGCCGAACCGCCACCAGACGTTCCAGACCATCGCTCTCATCGATGCAACATACAGAAGTGCAACAGACAGAAGTGCAACAGACAGAAGTGCAACAGACAGAAGTGCGGCCAAGAGAAGTGCGACATGCGGAAGAACGATGCGGCCTCCCGAAGATCGGGTCCTACGCGTTCTGCCAGAGGCCGATCAGGTTGCCCTCGGTGTCGTGCACATAGGCGCTGAACCCCATCTCGCCGACCGGCTGGCGGCCGAGCGCCACCTTGCCGCCGAGTTTTTCGATTCGGGCCAGTGACTCGTCGATGTCGTCGACGCCGATGGTGATGACCGGAGACGTGATCGGGCCCTGCCGGTGGAGCATTCCGCCGTTGATACCGAGGGACTCCGAGTCGGTTGTGGTCACCAACGTGTACTGCATCTGGGGCATCGAGTTGAGCTGCCACCCGAATGCCTCGCGGTAGAACGCCATGGCCCGCTCTCCGTCGTCGAACGGGACCTCGAAGTGCACGACCTTGTCCATGACTGCCTCCCGGAAAAAGTGGTCACAGGTAGGGTGCGACCAGCGGTTCCAGTTCGTCGTCCCCCGTTTCGGTGATGGCCCGGACCGTGCCGGCCAGGATGTCGGCCAGCTGGATCTGCGGGTGCGATTCGGCGTCGAGGAATCGGAAGCCGAGCACCGGGCTCCGCGACCGCAGAATCTCGAGGCGCCGCGGCGGCAACTGGGTCTGCCGGTCGTGCGCGATCGCCACCGGTCCCCAATGCTCGACCGCCGCCTCGATGGCCGGCACCAGCGGGTCGAGCACCGACCGCCCGATCGGGTCTTCGAGAAGCCAGGCCCGGAATGCGGTGGCAAACACGGGAACCGGCAGCACGCTGCGCGCCCGGAGCACATCGTTCGCGGCGGACAGGTCGGGAGGATCAAAACCGAAAACCCCGGCAAACCTTTCCCGTACGAACTGGGCCTTGTCGAGCAGGAAGACGTGGCCGTTCCCGAGCATCGGGCCATCCGGGCCGAGGAACCAGACGAGGACGGCGCGATGCTTTTCCCGCAGCAGGTGGTTCGCCTTGTACTGGGTGGCGGGGGAGCGGATCCGGTCACGCAGTTCGGCCAGGATCGTGCCCGGAGCGGGGACCAGGACCGAGGCGTGGGCGAACAGTCGAGTGGTCGAGCCGATCAGTTTTTCACCCTCGTACCCGGACTCGTCGCAAGCGATCTCCCGCACCCTGCCATGTCTAGCCGGAAAGGCGCCGGGGCGCTCCTCGATATTTCGAGGAGCGTCCCGGCCGAAGGTGGTTCCCCCGGCGTCCACCGCCAGACGTCCGCCGGGGGAGGCGAAAGGTTCAGCTCTTGTAGACGCCGAACTCCCAGAGCGAATAGCCGTAGGCGGTGGCCCGGGTCTGGCCGTTCATCCGCACATAGCGGCCGGTGCCGCTGATGTTCAGATCGTCGAATCCGCCGTTGCCGGTGGTCGTCGAATAGGCCGTGGTCCAGTTGCTGCCGTCGTTCGAGGTCTGGATCTGATACCCCTTGGCGTAGGCGTTCTCCCACGCCAGTTGCACGTGGTTGAACGACTGCGACGAGCCGAGGTCGACCTGGATCCACGCGGTGTCGAGCCATTCGCTGGCCCACCGGGTGTTGTAGTCGCCGTCGACCGCGTAGGACGGGAGTTGCGGGCCGTTGGTGCCGGTCGGCTGGTAGGTCGACGCGGTCGCGGTCCTGCCCTTGGCCAGGTTGGTGCCGGCGATGGTCGGCGGGACCACCTTGATCGATTTGGTTTCGATGCCGACGTTGCCCTGGCCGTCGTACGCGTAGACGTACACCTTCCAGACCCCGAGCTGCTCCGGCGCCTTGACCGTGAACGACCCGTTGCCGTTGTCGGTGAAGTTCACGTTGATCAGGCCGGTGCCGCCGCCGCTGACGTACTTGTTGGAGTACATCAGGTTGTAGCGGAGGTAGTCGTCGTTGGGATCCGAGACACCGGCGTTGACGGTGAACGTGCCACCGGCCGGGACCGCAGTCGGGTTGGAGACCGACATCGAGTTGATCTCGGGCGGCGTGTTGGTGCCCGGCGATCCACCGTAGGCCTTGCTCAGCGCGTAGTAGCCGAGCCGGCGCCAGCCGCCGGTGAACGTGTTGAGCCAGATGCCGCCGAAGTCGTTCTCGATGCCGTAGTGGAACTCGGTGATGCCGAGGTCGACCTTGGGGTGGGCGTTGACCGCGTTCCAGCTCGCCGTGTAGCCGTCCCGCTTCTGCAGGTCGGTCGGCTCGGTCGGGACGCCGTTGACGTCGTTCGGCACCTCCCACTCGCCGGACGGGCCGCCCTCGGTGACGACGTACGGCTTGGTGTAGCCGCCGGCCACCCAGTCGTTGTAGACGCCGCCGATCGCGCCGTACGAGTTGACCGCCATCAGGTCGAGCGACGGCGAGTACTGCTTGTAGTAGGGCCAGGCGCCCGTGTACGCGTCGGTCGACGTGACCGGGTGGTTGGGGTCGGCGCCGTGGATCGCGTCGGCGACCTGGTTGACGAACTTGGCGTACCCGACCCGGCGGGCCTCCACGTCGGCCGCGGACAGCCCGTGGTCCTGCATGGTCAGGATGACCTCGTTGCCGACGTCCCACATCAGCACGCCCTGGTGACCCTTGAGCAGGTTGACGTCGTTGACGATCGAAGTCTTCACCGAGTTCATGTACGCGGTGTCGTTGACGTAGTCGGCGCCCTGGTTGAGCCACTCACCGACGATCACCTTGATGCCGTAGCGGGCCGCGGTGTCGACCAGGATCGGCGTGTTGGTCTGGTCGACGCCCCACACCCGGATCGTGTTGACGCCCATGTTCTTCAGGTCGCGCACGTAGCCGTCGGCGGCCTGGGCCGGCGGGCCGTACGTGATGCCCTTGACCTGCCACGGCGCGCCGTTGACGGTCAGCGTCCAGTTGCCCTGCGAGCCGGTCACCTTGACCACGCTGGGCCCGGCCGGGATCGCCGGGTCGGTCATCGCGGCCGGGGTGGAGCCGGTCGCGGTGGCCACGCTGACCGAGTCGACGCTCATGGTGCCGCCGGAGGTGGTGTCGGCGGTGGGCGTGGTGACGCCGGCGATCGCGTTCGGCAGCGAGCCGCCGATGCCGAGGTCGAGCCGGAGGAAGAAGCCGTGGTGCACGGCCGCGTTCCAGGCGGTGACCCCGACCTGCGACTCGCGGACCATCCAGCTCTGGTGACCGTCGAGGTAGAACCGGATCTCCTCGTCGGTCTTGGTGCGGTCGACCACCTCGGAGTACTCGTGGTAGCCGGTCTGGCAGCCGGGGCAGCTCGCGAAGCCGCTCTGGCGGCCGTTGTATTCGGCGCACGGACCGTCCGGCGCGGTGCCGCAGTGCAGCGTCTGGGAGAGCTGGCTGCGCCCGTTGACGTCGGTCATGATGTCGGTCTCGCCGACCGACGGGAAGTTGTTGTAGTTCCCGCGGTACGCCGCCCCGGTGGCCCGGAAGCCCGGCCAGTAACCGAGTGCGTTGGCCACGTTGGGCTGCTGGATGACCGCGGTGAATTTGGTCTGCTGGCCGGCCTTCGGCTCGAAGTCGGTGCGCTGGGTTTCGAGGCGTCCCGAGGTCCAGTTGCCGGCGCCGTCCCGGATCGCCTTGATGTTCAGGTGGCCGTTGCCGTCGAGCGCGACGTTGGCGGTCGAGGCCGAGGCGGTCTCCACCTCACCGGTGCCCCAGTTGGCGGCCCCGCCCGGGTAGGCCGTGCCGGTGCGTAGAAGCCAGTTGGCGTTCGACGGTGACGTGTTGGCGCCGCCGTTGAAGTCGTCCGACCAGACGGTGGTGAAGTTTCCCGGCGGTTGAGTGGTCGGGGGAGCGGATGTAGGCGTTGTAGGCGGAGTGCCGGCACCGCCGGTGAACACCTTGAACTCGTACAGCGAGTAGCCGTAACCCGTTCCCCGCGCGGTTCCGTTCATCCGGACATATCGTCCGGAGCCGCTCACCGTGAGCGTCTCGGTGCCGCCGGCGCCGGTGGTGGTCGAGTAGATCGATGTCCAGTTGGTGCCGTCGGGCGAGGTCTGGATCTGGTACGCCTTGCCGTACGCGTTCTCCCACTGCAGCACGACCTGGCAGATCGACTGGGTGCCGCCCAGGTCGACCTGGATCCACTGCGGGTCGGTGAACGCCGACGACCAGCGGGTGGCCGCGTTGCCGTCGACCGCCATCGAGGCCGCCACGTCGGCGCCTTCGGACGACGAGGCGGTCGCGGTTCTGCCCTGGGCCGCGTTGGTGGGGCCGCAGGCGCTGGTCGAGGTGCCGACCGCCCCGAAGACCTGGAACTCCCAGAGCGAGTAGCCGTAGCCGCCCGGGCGCGCGGTGCCGTACATCCGCACATACCGTCCGGAGCCGCTCACCGTGAGCGTCTCGGTGCCGCCGGCGCCGGTGATGGTCGAGTAGATCGGCGTCCAGTTGGTGCCGTCGGGCGAGGTCTGGATCTGGTAGGCCTTGCCGTACGCGGACTCCCAGTTGAGGACCACCGAGGTGATCGTCGCGGTCTGCCCGAGGTCGACCTGCAGCCACTGCGGGTCGGAGAACGTGGACGACCAGCGGGTGCCGGTGTTGCCGTCGGTGGCGTTGGCGGCGGCCGTGTCGGCGCCCTCGCTCGACGAGGCGGTGGTGGGTTTGCCCTGCGAGAGCAGGGTGTCGGCGGCGTGCGCGCCGAGCGACACGACGACGACGTAGGCGGCCACGAGGGCCAGCACGGCGATCGGGACGAGACGCCGCCACGCGCGTGGCGGGGAGGTTGCCGGTATCACGGGGACTCCAGGGGATGGGAGTGATCTCGGGCCCGGGAGCGAGGGGGAAAGCGCTCTCCGTCAATGGCCGAAGTGTTACGCCGGGTTTTCTGGTGTGTCAATAGTGACCCGGATCCGTTGCCTCGATAAGCCCATCAAATACGGAGAAAAGCCATCGTGGTCTTGACAGCGGGGCGTCGGACAAAGCACGGTGGGCAGACCTTGGAGAGCGCTCTCCAAGCAGTGGCCGGCGATGCCTAAGGGGGCTCGCCGGCCACGCCCTGGCCCGCACCCCCGGGAGGCCCCGATGAGCACGCTCGCAGTTCCGCAGGCCGGCACCCGGCTGCGCTTCCCGGCCGGTTTCTGGTGGGGCGCGTCGACCGCCGCCTATCAGATCGAGGGATCGGCCGGCGACGATGGACGCGCGCAATCGATCTGGGACACCTTCGCCGCCGTTCCCGGCAACATCGAGAACGGCGACAGCGCGGAAACGGCCTGCGACCATTACCGGCGCTATGCCGGCGACGTGCGGCTGATGGCTGAGCTCGGGCTCACCGCGTACCGTTTCTCGGTCGCCTGGCCCCGCGTCATGCCGGACCCGGACGCCAAGCCCGACCCCCGCGGTCTGGATTTCTACGACCGCCTGGTCGATGAGCTTCTCGCCGCCGGGATCCGGCCGACCGCGACCCTTTACCACTGGGATCTGCCGCAGGCGATCGAGGATCGCGGCGGATGGGCGGTCCGGGAGACCGCGTCACGCTTTTCCGAGTACGCGGCGGCGGTCGCGAATCGTCTCGGCGACCGGGTCGCGATGTGGAACACGCTCAACGAACCGTGGTGTTCGGCCTTTCTCGGATATGGCGCCGGGATCCACGCGCCCGGCCGCACCTCGTACGCCGACGCGCTGGCCGCCACCCACCACCTGCTGCTCGCGCACGGTCGTGCGGCCGAGATCCTGCGGGCCCGGTGCCCGTCGGCTCAAGTGTCGATCGCGCTCAATGCCGGAACCGTCCGTCCGGCCACCGGCACCGCCGCCGACCGGGACGCGGCTCGCATGATCGACGGCATGCTGAACCGCATCTTCTTCGACCCGCTGCTGCGCGGTTCCTATCCCTCGGACGTCGTCGAGGACACGGCCTGGGTGAGCGACTGGTCGTTCGTGCGGGACGGGGATCTGGCCGAGATCAGTCAGCCCTTGGACGCGATCGGCGTCAATTACTACCAGCCCGATGTGGTGGCCGCCGGCGACGGGCCTCTACTGCCCTATCCGACCCGCGGGCGCGTTTCCTGGCGGCCGCCCGACGGGCCGGTGACCGGGATGGGCTGGGCGGTCGACCCGTCCGGACTGCACGAGACGCTGGTGCGGATCACGCGCGATTACGGTTCGATCCCGCTCTATGTGACCGAGAACGGGGCGGCGTTCGACGACGCGGTGACGAACGGGCGGGTGCACGACCCGGCGCGCATCGAATATCTGCGGGCGCATTTCTCGGCGGCCCACCGGGCGCTGGCCGACGGGGTCGACCTGCGTGGCTATTTCGTCTGGTCGCTGCTCGACAACTTCGAATGGGCCTTCGGCTACGGCAAGCGGTTCGGGCTGATCCGGGTCGACTACGAGAGCCAGGAGCGTACGCCGAAGGACAGCGCCTTCTGGTACCGCGACGTGATCGCCGCGGGCGGCTTCTGACGATATTTCCCGTCCGGCGATGTCGAGCGAGGCCGGGCCGCTCCGACATGGGGTAGAAAGCTACCGACGGAGGGGTTCACATGAAGTACATGCTGATGATGTTCGGTGACGCGGGCACGATGCTCGACGAGCGGCCCAAGGAGTGGGTGCGCGACATGATCGCCTTCATGGAGGGCTTCAACCAGGATCTGGCCACCAGGGGCGAGTTCGTGAGCGCCGAAGGGCTCGACTTCCCGTCGACCGCCCGCACGGTCAGCCTGGTCGGCGATCAGGTGGTGGTCACCGACGGGCCGTTCGCCGAGGCCAAGGAGGCGCTGGCCGGCTTCTGGATCTTCGACGTGGCCGACGAGGCGCGGGCGGTCGAGCTGGCGAGCAAGGTCGTGGTCTGGGCGCGGCGGGTCGAGCTGCGCCGGGTCGCGGACGCGCCGCCGGAGGTCTGATGACGCCGGTCGAGGGCCTGCTGCGGGAGCTCGCGCCGCAGGTCCTCGGGGCGCTCGCCCGGCGGTACGGCCAGTTCGACGCGGCCGAGGACGCCGTGCAGGAGGCCCTGCTGGCGGCGGCGACGCAGTGGCCGCACGACGGCGTTCCCGACAATCCGCGCGGCTGGCTCTCGGCGGTCGCCACCCGGCGGCTGATCGACGAGTTCCGCAGCGACAGCGCGCGGCGGCGCCGGGAAGCCGAGGCCGAGCTGGAAAAACCCGACGTGCCGCACACCGACGACACGCTCACGCTCCTCTTCCTCTGCGCGCACCCGTCGCTGTCGCCGCCCTCCCAGCTCGCGCTGACCCTCCGGGCGGTCGGCGGCCTCACCACGGCCGAGATCGCGGCCGCGTTCCTGGTGCCCGAGTCGACGATGGCCCAGCGCATCAGCCGGGCCAAGCAGACGATCCGCAAGTCGGGGCTGGGGTTCGAGCCGCCGCCGGCCGGCGAGCGGGCCGAGCGGCTGAGGGTCCTCCGGCAGGTGCTCTACCTGATCTTCAACGAGGGCTACACCGCGAGCGGCGGCCCTCAGCTCCAGCGGGCCGACCTGACCAGCGAGGCGATCCGTCTGGCCCGGATGCTGCGGGCCGCCGCGCCGAAGGACACCGAGTGCGGCGGGCTGCTAGCGCTGATGCTGCTCACCGACGCGCGGCGGGCGGCCCGCGCCGACGCGGCCGGTGACCTGGTGCCGCTCGACCGGCAGGACCGGTCGCTGTGGAGCAAGGAGCAGATCGCCGAGGGGCTCGAACTGGTCTCGGCCACCCTCGGGCGGGGCCCGATCGGGCCGTACCAGCTGCAGGCGGCGATCGCGGCCCTGCACGACGAGGCGGCGTCCGACGCCGAGACCGACTGGCCGCAGATCCTCGCGCTCTACAACGTTCTGGAGCGGGTCTCGCCCGGACCGGTGGTCACCCTCAACAAGGCGGTCGCGGTGGCCCGGACCAGCGGGCCGCTCGCCGGGCTGGCCGCTCTCGGCGAGCTCGACGGCGACGAGCGGATGGCCGGCAACCACCGGGTCGAGGCGGTCCGGGCGCACCTGCTGGAGCAGGCCGGCTTCCACGCCGAGGCGCAGGCCGCGTTCAGGAGAGCCGCCAGGCTGACCACGAGCATCCCCGAGCAGCGCTATCTGAACCAGCGCGCCCTTACGTTGCCCGAACACTGATCGAGCACGCCGCCGGGCATGATGGAGCCGTGACCGACGCACCGAGCAAGGGCCTGGTCCTCGTGGTCGAGGACGAGCGCCCGATCGCCGACCTGGTGCGGATGTATCTGAGCCGGGACGGCTTCGGCGTGCACGTCGAACACGACGGCGCGGCCGGGCTGGCCGCGGCCCGGCGCGTACGCCCGGTCGCGTGCATCCTCGACATCGCGCTGCCCGGGATGGAGGGCACCGAGATCGTCCGGCGGATGCGCGAGGACGGCGACTGGACACCGGTGATCTTCCTGACCGCCCGGGACGACGAGGTCGACCGCATCATCGGGCTGGAGATGGGTGCCGACGACTACGTCACCAAGCCGTTCAGCCCGCGCGAGCTGGTCACCCGGGTCAAGGCGTTGCTGCGCCGGGCCGCCGGTCCGCAGGAGGGCCGGGTGCGCACGCTCGGGCCGGTCACCCTCGACCCGGGTCGCCGCCAGGTGACGGTCGGCGGCGTGCCGCTCGCGCTCACGCCGACCGAGTTCGAGCTGCTCGGCCACCTGCTCGGCCGGCCCGGGCGGGTCTTCACCCGGGAGGAGCTGCTGGCCAGCGTCTGGGGCTACGCGTCGCACGCCGGGACGCGCACGGTCGATGTCCACGTGGCCCAGGTGCGGGCCAAGCTGGGCGACGCGGCCTCGCTGATCCGCACCGTGCGCGGCGTCGGCTACACCGCCGATGCGTGACTTCTTCCGCACGCTGACCGGCCGGGTCGTGCTGGTCACGGCGGCCACCGCGGTCATCTCGGTGATCATCACGGCGCTGGTCGCGGTGCCGGTCGCGGTCCGCGCGGCCAACGTGCAGGCCCGGGCCGCGCTGATCGAGAAGAGCGCGCTCGCGGTCGAGCTGCTGGCCGACGAGAAGCAGCCGGCCCGCGAGCAGATCGCCAAGTCGCTCCGGCAGGACAAGATCGATATCTATCTGATCCGGCGGGGCAAGGTCGATCGCGCCGGGCTGCCGCCCCGGGTCGTGCAGCAGGTCGCCGACGGCACCCTGGTCGACACGCGGTCGCCGGTCGCCGGGCGGCCGTCGTTCATCGTCGGGCGCCCGCTGCGCGGGGTGAACAGCGGCGTCGTGCTCACCCGCGCGGTCGCCGACGGCACCGCGGCCAAGGTGCTGGGCAGCGTCTGGATAGCGCTGCTCGCCGGGCTGCTCGGTGGCGTCCTGGCCGGAGCGGTGCTGGCGCGATTCATCGCGCGCCCGATCAAACTCGCGGCCGGTGCGGCCGGGCGGCTGGCCGCCGGCGATCGTTCCGTACGCATCTCGCGTCGCGGATCCGCCGAGTCGGCCGGCCTGGCCGACGCGTTCAACCAGCTCGCGGCCGCCCTACAGGTCAGCGAGGGCCGCGAGCGGGACTTCCTGCTCTCGGTCTCGCACGAGTTACGCACGCCGCTGTCGACGATCCGCGGCTACGCCGAGGCGCTGGCCGACGGCGTGGTCGGCGCCGACGGGGCCGAGAAGGCGGGCGCGACCATGCTGGCCGAGGCGGAACGGCTCGACCGGCTGATCTCCGACCTGCTCGTGCTCTCCCGGCTCGAGGCGGCCGACCTGCCGCTCGACGTGGTCGGCGTCGACCTGGCCGAGCTGATCCGGGCGGCCGGCGAGGCGTGGGCGGCCCGCTGCGGCCCGGACGGCCCGGTGCTGCGGGTGCAGCTGCCCGACCATCCGATCCCGGTCGACACCGACCCGGGCCGCATCCGCCAGGTGATCGACGGGCTGTGCGAGAACGCGCTGCGGGTCGTCCCGGCCGGGGCGCCGCTGGTGCTGGCCGCCCGGGCCGGGGAGTACGCGGGGATCGTCGAGGTGCGCGACGGCGGCCCCGGGTTCACCGACGACGACCTCGCGGTGGCGTTCGAGCGGGGCGCGCTCAACCGGCGCTACCGCGGCATCCGCAAGGTCGGCAGCGGGCTCGGGCTGGCGCTGGCAGCCCGGCTGGTCGCGCGACTCGGCGGCCGGATCACGGCCGGGCACGCGCCCGAGGGCGGGGCGATGTTCACGGTCGAGCTCCCTTACACAACCCGAACACCGCACTGATCCCGGCTTCAAAGAGCGGCGGCAGGATGGCCGCCATGACTCGAACCCGGATGGCGCTGATCCTTCCCACCATCGGCCTGGCCGGCGTGCTGGGCCTGGCCGGCTGCGGTGCCGGGGCCGGCTCGCCGAGCGGCCTCGCCGGAGCCGGCAACGACCTGGGCGACGAGGCGGTCGCGCTGGCCCAGGTCGGCTTCGACACCGGCCTGCAGGACACACCCACCCCGTCGGCGTCCGCATCGGCCGGCGCCACGTCGGAGCTGGGCAAGCGGGAGGTGGGCCGCAAGGCGATCCGCAAGTATCTGCGCAAGAACACCCTGCACGGCGAGGTCGCGGTGCAGACCAAGGACGGCGCGAAGACGATCGTCGTGCAGCGCGGCGCGGTGACCGCGGTCAGCGGCGGCCGCCTCACCGTCAAGTCGACCGACGGCTACACGCTGACCTGGACGCTGGCCGACAAGGCCACGATCGTGCAGGACAAGAAGAAGGTCGAGGCCTCGGCCCTGAAGACCGGCGAGCAGGTCGGCGTTGCCGGCACCAAGGACGGCTCGGCCGACGACGCCCGGCTGATCGCCGTCAAGTAAAGACCGCTGTGGAGGTAAGTCGGTCGGCCCGGCGTCTCCCTCCCCGACGCCGGGCCGACCTATGCCCCCGGCAAAGTCATTGCAAAAAGGCTCCCAGCGGGGAGAGGAGCAGCCGGCCCAGGTCGGCCGAGATGCGGTCGAGGTGGGCGCGCTCCTTGTCGGTGGCCGCCATGTCGTGCCGCATCGACCACAGCTTCTGCGCGTTGCGCCAGGCGACATTCCGGGTGTACGCCTCGGCGTCGCCCTGCCACCAGTCGTCGAGCGTGCCGTTCATCGTGTCGATCAGCACCTGCCACCGGTCGAGGTAGCCGGTGCTCAGCCCGGGCACCGCCGCCGCGAAGATCGCGTTGATCTGCAGGTAGTCGTGGTGCTGGTCGCTGTCGTCGAGCGGGTCGATGCCCACGTGGTCGAACGTGGTCACCAGCGCGAACGGCAGGTCGAAGTTGACGTGGGCGTTGATGCCGGCGCCGGCGGCCGGCAGCGGGCGATGCGCGGGGTCGGGGATCCGGCGGAACAGCCCGGCCCACACCTGCGGACAGCGCGGGCTCGAGTCGCTCCAGGCCCGCAGCGCGTCGAAGTAGCGCGCCGCGAACTCGACGTCCAGCCGGGACAGGAACGCCGGGTCGGCGAACCGGCCGGCGTAGAGCCGCTCCAGGACGCCCTCGGTGATTTCCAGGTAGAGCCGGTTGAAGTCGGACAGCGGGTTGTCGTGCAGCAGCGGTGGTACGCGGTCGAGCATGCGTTGCAGCTCGGTGAGCTGCTCCACCACGGCGGGTACGTCGTCGGGGTGTCCCTGCAGCAGAGAGCGCATCTCCTGCTGCACCGGCCCCCAGACCGACTGATTCATCGGATCCTCCACGGGCTTACTTCTCGTCGCGGAGGGCCCCCAGCACCGCCCGGCAACCAGTGTCGCCGCCGGGCGGTGCTCCCCCGTGCTGGCAAGCCTGGCACTGCCTACCTACGAGGGGATCGGTAGAACTACGTATTCGCGATACGTAGGTAACGAAAAGGTCACGCTGTATGGCGTCGTCGTTCGGTCCAGCCGGCCGCAGCCCGGTGCAGGCGGTCATGCGGCGGTGAGATAAACCCGGCTGGCCTGTACCCGCGTGCGCACCTGGAGCTTGTCGAATATGTGACCCACGTGCACGCCGACCGTGCGCTCGCTGATGAACAGCCGCTCACCGATCTCGCGGTTGGTCAGGCCCTCGGCGACCGCGGCCAGCACCTCGCGCTCGCGGGTCGTGAGAACGCCCAGCTCATCCTCGGGTTCCGGGCCGGGCGCGGGCATCTGCACGGTGTCCGCGTCGTCGGCCAGGGCGACCCGGAACTTGTGGGCGATGCTGACGATCTCGGCCGCGAACGGGCGGGCGCCCATGGTGGTCGCGATGTCGTACGCCTTGCGCAGCGCGCTCACCGCGGCCGGCCGCTTCACCTTGCGCTGCAGGGCGGCGTCACCCTGGCGGAGCAGGGAATAGGCCAGTGGGTAGGGCTGCTGGATGCGGTCCCAGACCTGCGCCGCGCGGGCCCACGGCTCGGGGTCGTGGCGGTCGCCGATGCGGTTGAGCTCGGCCGCGCACAGGTTGAGGTAGCCGTCGAGGATGGAGCGGACCCGCGGCCCGGCGTCACCCGCGCCGGCCTCGATGCGCTCGACGACGGTGGTCAGGCGGCGGATCGCGCCCGGGTCGGTCGCCGCGCCCGCGACGTGCGCCTCGGCCTCGGCCCGCAGCCCGTGCCAGGCCAGCACGCCGAGCAGCACCAGGTCGTCGGAGCGGGTCTCGGTGAGCCCCCGCTGCACGGCCGCCCGGGCGTCGGCGTGGCGGCCCTCCCATATGGCCAGGCCGGCCCGTAGGGTCAGCATCGGCAGCACGTGCCGGGCGCCGCCGCCGGCCAGCACGGTCGCGACCGCGTCGAGGTCGCGGTGGCCGGCGTCGAGGTCGCCGAACGCGACCCAGAGGCGGCAGCGGGCCAGCAGCAACTCGACCGCGTCGGCCCCGGACGGGCGGTGCCGCATCGCGGTCTCGAGCACCGCGTCGGCCTCGCTCCACTGGCCGACCCGGAACAGGCCGTTGCCGGCGATCGCGAGCAGGCGCGTCTGATAGGTGCGCCCGACGCCCAGCGTGGCCAGCCGCTCGGCACCGCGGCGGGCGACCAGCACGCCCTCCTCGATGTTGTTGAGCGGGCCGGTGAGCAGTTCGGCCAGGTGGAGGTAGGCCACGCCGAGGTCGTCGGGGCGACCGGAGCGCTCGGCGATCTCGACCGCGTGCCGGATGACGGCGAGGCCCGCGTCGGGGTCTTCCCGGAACGCCGCGCTGAAGCCGAGCGCGGCGCTCGCGCGGACCAGGTCGCTGGTCGAGCCGCCAGCCTCGGCCAGGTCGAGGGCCTCGCGGGCCCGGGCGCCGGCGTCGGCGTACCGCCCCAGGTGGAGCAGCAGTTCGGCCAGGTACGCGGCGGCCGAGGCGCGCTGCCGGGGCGTGCAGTCGGGCGCCGACAGGGCCCGCTCGTATTCCACCTCGGCGGTCGCCGAGCGGCCGGCCGAGGCCAGGTAGCGGGCGCGGCGCAGGTGCACGTCGCACTGGCCGGGGGCGTCCGGGCGGCCGGCCAGTTCCTCGAGCCGGGACAGCGCGCGCACGTGCTCGCCGCACTGGTGGGCCGACTCGGCGGCGTGGGCCAGCAGCTCGGTGCGCTCGGGGGCGTCCTCGGTGGTCAGATCGAGCGCGACGGTCCAATAGCGATGGGCCTCGGTGAAGCCGTACAGCTGCTCGGCGCCGCGCGCGGCCGCGACCACCGAGGGCAGCGCCCGGGCGGGCTCGCCGGCCCGCTGCCAGTGGTGCGCCAGCCGGGCGTGGTCGGTGCCGGCACCGGCCGCTTCCAGGGCCTCCAGGGTCTCGGCGTAGCGCCGGTGCAGGGCGGAGCGCTCGGCCGGCAGCACCTCGGCCTCGAGGATCTCGGAGACCAGCCGGTGGCGCAGGCGGTAGCCCTCGCGGTCGCTCGCCACCCACCGGTGGGCGACCGCGGCCCGGATCGCCTCGAGCAGGTCGGGCTCGGGCACCCGGACGACCCCGGCCAGCACCGCGTGGTCGACCGGCTCGACGCCCGCGGCCAGCGCGTGCACGACCGCGTGGGCGGTCGGGGAGAGCTCGTCGACCCGGGCCAGGAAGATCTCGCGCAGCGTGTCGGAGAGCTCGACCCGGCCGTCGCGCAGGTCACGGGCCAGCTCCTCGGCCACGAACGGGTTGCCACCGGAGCGCTTGTAGACCCGCTCGGCGTCCTCCGGCTGGACCTGGTCGCCGGCGATCGCGGTGACCAGCTCGACGGTCTGCTCGCGGTCGAGCGGGGCCAGGTCGACGACGCGTACGGACCTCAGCCGGCGCAGCTCGGCGAGGACGCGGCGCAGCGGGTGGGCGCCGTGCAGGGCCTCGGCCCGGACGGCGGCCAGCACCGACAGCTTCACCTCGCCGAGGCCGGCCAGCAGGTAGAGCAGCAGCTGGCGGGTCGAGCGGTCGGCCCACTGCAGGTCGTCGAGGACCAGGAGCAGGCGCCGCCCACCGGCCGCGTCGCGGAGATCCTGGGAGACCCGCTCGAGCAGGGCGCCCGCGTCGGCCGGGGGCCCGGCCGGACCACTGTGGCCGAATTGGCCGGACTGGAACTGGCGGAGGGCTTGGAGGACCGGGTGGAGCGGGGACGCGTCGCCGATGTCGAGGCAGGCTCCGGACAGCACGGCGAAGCCCGTCCCTCGCAACGCGTCGGCGGTTTCCCGCAGCAGCCGGCTCTTGCCGACGCCGCTCTCCCCGGTGACGAACACCGCGGCGGTTCCACCCGGACCGACGTTGCGAAGGTCGGACTGGACTGCGGCCAGCGTGCCGGTGCGTCCGACAAGCGGCCCGTCATCCCCCTCGCGGACCATGAAGGGCAGCCTAAACCGAATCGGCCTACCACGTTCTCGTCGGTTCGGACCTTTCTTCGTCACAAAATTGACGGGCGTCCACGCTGTCAGAGATACGTCGTTCTGCCGATCCGTCTCTGGACGGCGCCTGGCACCGTCTTCCCTTGGCAAGCAGTGATCTGGGGGAGCGTGCAAGATGACCGCAATCGCCATGGCCGACCAGGAGCGGCGCCAGACGGTGACCGTCCTCTTCATCGACATCGTGGGCTTCACCTCGCTGGTCGACGACCTCGACTGCGGGGAAGTCCGGGCGTTGCAGTGTGACTATTTCGCGATCGTCTCGCGGGTGATTCGCGACGGCGGGGGAGTCGTCGAGAAATACGTGGGTGACGCGGTGATGGCGGTCTTCGGAACCTCGGATGACGGCTTCGGCCCGGAAGCGGCCGCCTCGGCGGTACGGGTGGGCCTGTCGGTTCAGGAGGCGTTGAGGGGGCAACTCCTGGCCGGCAGGTTCGCTGTCCGGACCCGGGTCGGGCTGGCGACCGGCGACGTGATCGTCGACCTGGCCGCCACGCGTGACTACGGCTACGGGATGGTCTGCGGGAGCGTGGTCGCCACCGCGTCCCGGCTCCAGGCGTACGCACCGCACGACACGGTGGTGGTCTGCCCGGCGACCCGCGAGGTCACCCAGGACCTGATCGCCTATCAGGAGATGCCACCGGTGCGGGTGGCCGGGAAGCCCTATCCGCTGGATCTCTTCCGGGCGCTCGAGCCCCAGGGCCGGCCGGCCGGAATCCGAGCCGGCATGAAACTTCAACTTTGCGGGGCGGGGGCCGAATAGTGCTGCGTGGTCGCGTCCCCCGGCACCCCCCCAACTCGGCGAACTCGTGCTCGGCGAAGACGCCGGGCTCGTCGTGCTGGGCGAGCTCGGCCGGGGTGACCAGGCGGTCGTCTACCGGGCCCGCCGGGGCGGCGCCGACTACGCGGTGAAGGTGCTGGGTCCGAAGGCGCTGGCCCGCGACACCGACGCGGTCCGCGACTTCCACCGCCAGGCCGCGCTGCTGGCCTGCGCCGACGACCCGGGGCTGCCGCGGGTGCTGGCGTCCGCCACGACCGGCGACGGCAGCCCGTACATGGTCATGGACTTCATCCCGGGCGATCGGCTGGACAGCCGGATCGCCGCGGGCCGGTTCGCCGAGGCGGCGGCGAGCCGGCTCGCCGCCGACCTGGCCGCGGCGCTCGGCGCCGCGCACCGGGTCAACCTCGTGCACCGCGACGTCAAGCCGGAGAACATCCTGGTCACGCCCTCGGGCGGGGGCCGGCTGGTCGACTTCGGGCTGGCCACCCGTCTGGTCGGCGTCGAGCCGGCCGCGGCGGAACACAACATCGCCGGCACCATGATCTACAGCCCGCCGGAGCAGACCGGCATGCTCAACCGGCCGGTCGACGCCCGCTCCGACCTGTACGCCCTGGGCGTCGTGCTCTTCGAGTGTGTCACCGGGCGCCCGCCGTACGCCGCGGCCGACGTCGGCGAGCTGCTCCGCCTGCACGCGGTGGCGCCCGTGCCCGACCCGCGCGAGGCCGCCCCCGAGCTGAGCGCGACGTTCGCCGGGATCGTCCGCAAGCTGCTGGCCAAGGACCCCGACGACCGCTACCAGAGCGCACCCGGCCTGCTCACCGACCTGCACCGGCTCGACCGGGGCGACCGCGACTTCGAGCTCGGCGCCGACGACTGCCCGGCCACCGTGGCCGAGATCCCGCTGACCGGCCGGGACGACGAGCTGGCCCGGCTGCGGAACCGCTGGGACTCGGCCGCCGCGGGTGACGGCGGCCTCGTCGTGCTGCGCGGCGACAGCGGCAGCGGCAAGACCCGGCTCGCGGTCGAGCTGGCCGGCTACGCCGAGGCGGCCGGCGGGACCGTGCTGCGGGGCGCGGCCATCGCCGGCGACCATCGTCCACTCGCCGGCATCCGGGGCGCGATCGAGGACTATCTGCGGGGCGGCGAGCCCGCCGTCACCCGCGTACGGGAAGCGGCCGGCACCGGAGCCGGACTGCTGCAGCAGCTCTCCCCGGCCATCGGCGGCGCTCAAGGCTCGCCGCAGGCGGCTGATGCCGTAAACCGTGAGTCGTACGCCGCCGCGGTGGCCGGGTTGCTGACCGGCCTGGCCGGGGGCGGTCCGGTGCTGCTGCACCTGGACGACGCGCAGTTCTTCGACGAGACCACCGAGCGGGTGCTGTCGCGCCTGGCCGCCGGCCTGGCCGGGATCCCGCTGCTGATCGTGGTCACGGCACCGGGCCCGGTCGCCGACGTCGGCACCGAGATCGAGCTCGGCCCGCTGCCCCCGACCGCGGTCGACGACCTGCTGCACGCGATCGGCCGCGGCATGCGGTTCGACACCACCACCGCGGCCCGCGTCGCGATGCTCAGCGGCGGCAACCCGTTCACCGTGATCGAGTACGCCTGGGCGATGTTCGACAACGGCCTGCTCCGGCCGTTCTGGGGCACCTGGCGCACCGACGAGGCCGGCCTGCGCGAGCTCGCCCTGCCCGAGGACGCCGCCGAGCTGATGCTGCGCCGGGCCGCCCGGCTCGACCCGGAGGCCCAGCACGTGCTGCGGACCGCCGCGATCGCCGGCGCGAAGTTCCCGGCCCGGCTGATCGTGAGCGCGTCCGGCACGCCCGGGCGCAAGGTGCTCGACGTGCTGGCCGAGGCGGCCCGGATCGGGCTGGTCGAGGCGGCCGGCGACGACCGGTACGTCTTCCGCCACGACAGCATGCGCGAGTCGTTTCTGGCCACGCTGCCCGCCGCCGAGCTCCGCCGCACGCACGACCTGATCGCCGGGCTGATGGACGGATGCACCGAGGCGGTCGACGAATATGCCCTGGTCGAGCACTGTCTGGCCGGCGAGCCGGGACACGACCCGGCCCGGCTCGTGCGGGCGGCGCGCGCCGCCGGGCAGCGGGCGCTCGCCGAGTACGCCCCGCAGACCGCGCTCGCCTATCTGGAGAAGGCCCGGGAGGTGGCGGCCGGATACGCCCTCCCACTCGACCCCGGCTTCGACCGGCTGCTCGGCGTCGCCTACCACCGCGGCGGCCGGTTCGATGACGCGCTCGACGCGCTGCACCGGGCGCTCGAGCGTACGGTCGGCCACTATCCGCGGGCGTACGTCTATCGCCTGATCGCCGAGGTGCAGGAGAGCGCCGGCCTCGGCCAGGACCTCTATGACACCGCCGTGCGAGGGCTGGCCGCGCTGGGCCGCCCACTGCCCGCCGGCCGGACCCGCCGGCTGGTCAAGACCATGGCGATCGGCGCCGCCGGCCTGGCCGTGCGGGCCACCGGGCTCGGCCGGGGCACGGCCGAGAACCACACCCGCGACGTGCTCCAGACCCAGAGCGCACTGTATTACTACGCCGGCTCGGGCGCGGTCCGCACGCTGCGGCCGGTCTACTCGCTGCTGTTCGCGGTGCTGCAGGCGTGGCCGGTCAACCGGCTCGGGCCCAACCCGCAGCGGGTGCGCAGCCTGGCCTCGGTGGCGGTGCCGCTGCGCGCGGTCGGGCTGCACGCTCTGGCCGACCGGATGGTGCGCGGCGCGGTCGCCGAGGCGACGGCGCTCGGCGACCAGAGCACGCTGACCTGGATCGACTGGATCGACGGGGTGGGCAAGCACGCCGCCGGCACCGACGACGGCCGGCAGCTGGCCGAGTTGCTGGCCGAGCGGCGGGACCTGATCGACACCGGGCTGGCGCTCGACGCGTACGCGACGGTCATGTGGGACCAGGTGCTGCGCGGCGACACCGGCGCGGCCGAACGGCTGGCCGGCCGCCGGCGGCACTTCCTGGAGCGGGGCGGGCACGACAACCGCAGCTCGGTGGTGGCGGTCGACGCGTTCCTGCTCGCCCTCGAGGGCCGGGCCGGGGACGCGGCGTCGCTGGTCGAGCGGTTCGGCGACGACGAGAACTCACCGGTGCACGAGCGGATGGACCTGCTGGTCGCGCGCATGCAGGGCGCGTACGAGCGGGATGACCTCGGGGCCACGTTCGAGCAGCTGGCGGCGAGCTTCGACGGGCTCGGGCTGCGCTGGTTCGACCTGCTGCCGACCCACGGGGCGTACTTCGTCTGGCTCGCCTACGGCCGCCTCGAACGGGCCCGCCGGGCCACCGGGGACGAGCGGGTCACCGAGATTCTCGCCGCGCGGCGGGCGATCGCCACGCTTCGCAAGCTCGCGAAGCGGACCATTCTGCGAGGGCATTCCGCTATCGCTTCCGCTTTCCTGACGTACGTCGACGGGGCGCCCGAGGAAGCGCTGGAGAAGCTGGCCGCGGCCGACAAGGTGCTCCGCGAACTGGACGCGCCGGCTCCCGCGTACGAGAAAGCGCTGCTCACCGCCCGGTGCCTGACCGAACTGGGTGTCCCCGGCGAGGCCGGGCGGCAGGCCCGGCTCGCCCTGACCATCGCCCAGGAGCACGGCTGGCTTCCCCGCGCGCGCCGGGTCGTGGCCGAGTTCGCCCTGGACAGCGCCGGTGCCATGCCTCAGCAGGCGGCCGCGGCGCGGGGACGCGACCGGCGCTCGGCCGCGCTCGAGCAGGTCACCCTGGCCGCGTCGCGGATCCTCGACCCGGTCAAGCTGACCCGGATCGCGCTCGACGAGACGATCCGGCTGCTCGGGGCCGAACGCGCGGTGCTGTTCCTGGTCGACCCGGCCACCGAGACGCTGGCCCCGTACGCAGGTCGCGACGCGGGCGGATCCGACCTTGGCGAGTTGTCCGGCTACAGCGCGACCGTCGTGCACCGGGTGCGCGCGTCGCGCAAGCCGCTGGTCGTCACCGGCACCGACGAGGGCGAGGCGATGGGCGCCCGCAGCGTGGTCACCTTCGGGCTGCGCAGCATCCTGGCCGCGCCGCTGCTGCTCGACGAGCGGCTGCTCGGAGTGGTCTATCTGGACAGCCGGGTGGCCGCGGGCGTGTTCACGGTCGACGACGTCGACCTGCTGGCCGCGGTGACCCACCACATCGCGGTGGCGCTGGAGACCGCCCGGGCGGCCCAGCTCGAGGTGGCGGTGGCGACCGCCAACCGGCAGCGCGACCTGGCCGAGACGCTGCGGGCGGCGATGGCCCGGTTCAGCAAGGTCCTCGACCCGTCGACCGTGCTGCGCGAGCTGCTCTCCACCTCGCTGGAGTCGCCGGGCGCCGACCACGGCTGGGTGCTGCTCGGCGCGCCGGGCGATTCGTCGGTTTCCCTGTTGGACGGATCGGTCCTGCCGATGCAGCCGGCTCTCGCCTCGTTGCTCGGCGTGCGCTCGCCGCGGCTCGGGGGCGGACCGTGGACCCGCCTGCTTCACCCGGCCTCTTCCGGTGCGGCCGAGAGCTGGCTGGTCATGCCGCTGGAGACCCGGGACGGGCCGGCCGGCGTGCTGGTGCTCGCCGCGACGGCCGCCGGCGCGTGGACCGACGCCGACCTCGGCGTGGTGGCCGCGCTCGCCTCCCAGGCGATGGTCGCCTACGAGAACGCGCGGCTGTTCAGCCAGGTCAACGAGATGGCGACGACCGACAGCCTGACCGGGGTGGCCAACCGGCGCCGGTTCTTCGAGCTCGCCCGCTCGGCGTTCGAGTCGGCGCAGCCCCTCGCCGCGCTCATGATCGATATCGATCACTTCAAGAAGATCAATGACTCGTACGGTCACCAGGTGGGCGACGACGTGATCACCGGCGTGGTGGCGCGGCTGGTGGCGCGTACGTCCGGGATCGTGGGCCGCTATGGCGGCGAGGAATTCGCCCTGCTGTTGCCCGGAGTCTCCGCATCGGCCGACGCCGTAGGCGAGGCTCTGCGGGCGGCCGTGGCCGACCAGCCGATCGGCACCCGGGTCGGCCCGGTGACCGTGACCATCAGCGTCGGGGTGGCCGTGCGCCGCGGGCCGGACGAGACGCCGGATACCCTTCTGGGGCGGGCCGACGCCGGTCTCTACGCCGCCAAGCAGGGCGGCCGGAACCGTGTCGTGGCTCACCTGGTTTAAAGTTCATCGGCCAGCCGTAACTTTTGCGTGGTTTGTCCGGTGGAGTGGATCGCCGCGCACGGCTCGGCTCACCGGAGTTGTCGGACCGGGCCGGTAGGCTCGCCGCGACTTGACCACCATGGCTGACTCGGGAGTGCGACCCTGTGACCGCGGAAATCCTGTACGGGGCTGACGACCTCACGCACCTGGAAGGGCTTGACGCCGTCCGCAAGCGCCCCGGCATGTACATCGGCTCGACCGACAGCCGGGGCGTCAACCACCTGGCCAACGAGATCATCGACAACTCGACCGATGAGGGCGTCGGCGGGCACGCGACGGCGGTCTCGGTGATCCTCCACGCCGACGGGTCGGTGCAGGTCGACGACGACGGCCGAGGCATCCCGACCGATGTCAACTCGAAGTCGGGGCTCAACGGCGTCGAGCTGGTGCTGACCCGGTTGCACGCCGGCGGCAAGTTCGGCGGCTCGGGTTACAAGGCGTCCGGTGGTCTGCACGGTGTGGGCGCGTCGGCGGTCAACGCGCTGTCGCTGCGCTTCGACGTGACCGTCAAGCGCGACGGCAAGGTGCACGCGCTGTCTTTCCAGCGCGGCGTGCCGGGAGTCTTCTCGGCCGACGGTCCCGACGCCCCTTTCGAACCGGTGTCGGGCCTGCGGGTCGTCCGGCGGATGAAGAAGGGTGAGTCCACCGGCACCTCGATCCGTTACTGGTACGACGCTCGCTACTTCGAGGGCACCGCCCAGCTCGACGTCGAGACGGTGCGCGCCAAACTGCGCAACACGGCCTTCCTGGTGCCCGGCGTCGCCTACACGCTGCGCGACGAGACGGCCGAGGAACCGGTCACCGAGACCTTCCACTTCCCGCACGGCCTCTCCGACATGGTCGAGTTCCTCACCCCGTCGGGTGACAAGCCGGTGTCGGGCATCCTGCTGGTCACCGGCGAGGGCACCTACAAGGAAAACGCCGCCGACGCCAACGGTGTGATGCAGTCCAACGTCGAGCGCCGGGCCGAGATCGAGGTCGCGTTCCGCTGGGGCACCGGCTACGAGCGCACCGTCGAGTGCTTCACCAACACGATCCGCAACACGCACGGCGGCACCCACCGCAAGGGCTTCGAGCGCGCGCTGGTGCGGGCCCTGGCCGACGCGATCCGCAACACGCGCGGCCTGCTCAAGCCCAAGGAAGACGTGCCGGTTCTCGACGACTTCCTCGAGGGCATGACCGCGGTCATCCACGTGCGGGTGCCCGAGCCGCAGTTCACCTCGCAGACCAAGGACGAACTGTCTACGGCCGGCGTCACCCGCGTGGTGCAGAACCTGATCGAGGCCCACCTCAAGGAGTACGTCGACGGCCGCAAGACCAAGGCCGAGGCCCGCACGATCCTGCAGAAGATCGTCGACGCCGCCCGCGTGCGCCTCACTCAGAAGCAGCAGAAGGACGCGGCCCGTCGCAAGACCGCGCTCGAGGGCGCGTCGATGCCGCCCAAGCTGGTCGACTGCCGGGCCACCGGCATCGCCCGCAGCGAGCTCTACATCGTCGAGGGCGACAGCGCGCTCGGCACCGCCCGGATGGCCCGCAGCTCGGAATACCAGGCGCTGCTGCCGATCCGGGGCAAGATCCTCAACGTGCAGAAGGCGTCGCTGCAGCAGGTGCTCGACAACGCCGAGTGCTCGGCGATCGTGCAGGTGCTGGGGGCCGGCTCGGGCCGCACGTTCGACATGTCGTCGATGCGCTACGGCCGCGTCATGATCATGGCGGACGCCGACGTCGACGGCTCCCACATCCGCACCCTGCTGATCACGCTGTTCGCGAAGTACATGCGGCCGGTGATTGAGGACGGCCGGTTGTTCGCCGCGATGCCGCCGCTGCACAAGGTGGTCACCAAGGGCCGCAACGGCGAAACCGTCTTCACCTACACCCAGCAGGAGATGGAGTCGACGGTCGCCCGCATCGAGCGCACCGGCAAGAGCGTGCAGCGGCCGGTGCCCCGGTTCAAGGGCCTCGGCGAGATGGACGCCGACGAGCTGTGGGACACCACGATGAACCCGGCCACCCGCACCGTCCGGCGCATCACGCTCGACGACGTGGAGCGCGCCGAGGCGACCCTCGAACTGCTGATGGGTGAGCGGGTCGAACCGCGGAAGAACTGGTTGATCGAGTCGTCCGGCCGCATCGACCAAGAGACGATCGACGCCTGAGAGGTCCTGTTTCCATGGCACGCCGCAAGAACGAATCCCAGCGCGTCGACCTGTCCGCCTTCGACCAGGCCGGCGCCCGGGTCATCGACAACCCGCTGACCACCGAGGTGGAAGACTCCTACCTGGAGTACGCGTACTCGGTCATCCACTCCCGGGCCCTGCCCGACGCCCGCGACGGCCTCAAGCCGGTCCACCGCCGCATCCTCTGGTCGATGTACGAGCAGGGTCACCGCCCCGACCGGCCGTACGTCAAGTCGGCCCGCGTGGTCGGCGACTGCTTCGTGCGCGGAACTCTCGTCTCCACCCCGGAGGGCCTTCGGCCGATCGAGAGCTTCGAGGTCGGTGACCTCGTCCACGATCCGGAGGGCCGTGTCGTCCCGGTGGAGGGCGTCTACGAAAATCCCACCTCGTCGCTCATCAAGGTCACGTGGACCAACGGGCACACGATGACCGTGACGCCGGGCCAGCGATTCCGGGTCCTCACCGACGACTACCTCACCGAGTGGGTCGACGCGAAGGATCTCCCGGGCCGGTCGGTCGTCACGGCGAGCCCCGGCCGGCCGGTCACCGCCCGTCCGGGTGCCGACAACGCCTACGCCTACGTCCGCGGCCTGATCGTGGCCCAGGGTTTCGCCGTCGATCGGTCGCGGGCCGCGGACGGGCGGGTCCGCATCCACATGTACGACGTCGAGCCGCTGGACTACGCCCACGGCTGGGCCATCGAGACCGGCGTGAATGCCTCGCGGGGCAAGCGGGAGCGGGCGAAGCCGACCCACCGCGATCAGCACATTCTGACCTTCGCGAGGCACGAGGGGCTTCTCGAGGCCGGGTCGCCGCTCAGCGATCAGAAGAGCGTTCCCGCTGACGTGCTGGCCGACCGCGGTGCGTGGCTGCCTTTCCTGGCCGGTTTCTTCGACGGCGACGGGTACGTCCGCAAGACCCGGCGGGAAATCGTCCTGGCCGGCACCAGCCGGAGGCTGCTCGCCCAGATCTACGCGATCCTGGCCGACCTGGGCATCACCGGGCACTACTCGACCGGTGGCCGCGGCTCGGATCACAAGCCGCTGTCCGGGCTGTCCTTTTCCGGTGAGGACGCGCGAGCGTTGGCCGCGGCCATGCTGCCGTTCGTCAAGATCGGAATCAAGCAGGACGGGCTCCGCTCGATGCTCGATGTCACGAACCGGTATGGAAAGAAGCAGGGCAGCGACCGGCTTCCCGGAAAGGCCCTGTTCGAGGCGTTCAGCGGCGGGTCGCTCGCGGAGCGAGGCTTCCCTCTGACGATGGCCGAGCGCGAGGGATGGGTCGAGGAGCTCGGCCGGATCGGCTCGCCGCTCGCCCCGCGTCTGGCGGCGCTTTCCGGGTTCTCGTTCCTCGGGGTCGAGTCGGTGGAGGAGCTTCCGGACGACACCACCTACGACATTCAGATCGGCACCGACGACCACGCTTTCGTCGCCGAGGGCAGCGTCGTCCACAACTGCATGGGTAAATATCATCCCCATGGCGATGTGGCGATCTACGACGCCATGGTGCGGCTCGCTCAGGACTTCTCCCTGAATGCGCCACTCATTGACGGGCATGGAAACTTCGGAAGCCCGGACGATGGCCCGGCCGCCTCCAGATACACCGAAGCACGCATGTCCAATGAGGCAATGCTGCTGGTCAGCGAGCTGGGCGAGGGCACGGTCGACTTCAAGCCGACCTACGACGGGTCCGACCTCGAGCCGCGCGTGCTGCCGGCCGCCTTCCCCAACCTGCTGGTCAACGGCACGTCCGGCATCGCGGTCGGCATGGCGACCAACATGATCCCGCACAACCTCGGCGAGGTCGTCGCGGCCGCGCAGCACCTGATCACCCATCCCGAGGCCGACCTCGACGAGCTGATGCGTTTCGTGCCCGGCCCCGACCTGCCGACCGGCGGCCAGCTGCTCGGGCTCGACGAGGTGCGGCGGGCCTACGAGACCGGCCGCGGCGTCGTGCGCATGCGCGCCCGGGCGCAGACCGGTCTCCTGGAGGGCGGCCGCGGGCGGCAGGCGATCACGGTCACCGAGCTTCCGTACGGCGTCGGCACCGAGAAGATCATCGAGGCCATCACCGACGAGGTGAAGGGCAAGCTGATCACCACCGGCCCGAAGCGCGGCCAGCGGCAGGCGGCCCGCCTGGTGGGCATCGCCGACGTCAAGGACCTGACCGACCGCGAACACGGCACCCGGCTGGTCATCGAGTGCAAGGTCGGTGTCAACCCGCAGGCGCTGCTCGCCGACCTCTACCGCCTGACCCCGCTCGAGAGCTCGTTCGGCATCAACAACCTGGTGCTGGTCGACGGGCAGCCGCAGACGCTCGGGCTCAAGGCGCTGCTCGAGGTGTTCGTCGAGCACCGCTACGACGTGGTCACCCGGCGGACGCAATATCGCCGCACCAAGCGGCAGGACCGTCTGCACCTGGTCGACGGCCTGCTCATCGCCCTGATCGACATCGACCGGGTGGTGGCGATCATCCGGGGCAGCGACGACGCGGCGGCCGCCCGCACGTCGTTGATGGCCGAGTTCTCGCTGTCCGAGATCCAGGCCAACTACATCCTCGACACCCCGCTGCGCCGGCTGACCCGCTTCGACCGCATCGAGCTGGAAACCGAGCAGTCGAATCTGCGCGAGGAGATCGCTGCCCTTTCCCGCATCTTGGACAATGAAGACGTTTTGAAGCAGGTCGTCTCCGACGAACTGGCCGCGGTCACCGGTGACTTCGCGGCGCCGCGCCGCACGACGCTGATCGACGGCGACCTCAAGGAGGTGCTGGCCGCGTCCGCGCCGGCCGGCCCGCTCGAGGTGGCCGACGACCCGTGCCAGGTCATTCTCTCGGCGACCGGGCTCATCGCCCGGACCGCGGCCGAGAGCGAGGAGGCCACCGAGGCCCGGCGGCGCTCCGGGCGGGTCAAGCACGACGCCGTACGCGCGGTGATCCACTCCACGGCCCGCGGGCGGATCCTGCTCGTCACCAGCCGGGGCCGCGCGTTCAAGACCGACGTGCTGCCGCTGCCCGTCCTGCCCGAGCAGATCGGCACGGTGTCGATCCGCGGCGGCATGTCCGCCTCCGAACTGGTGCCGCTCGAGCCGGGGGAGAAGGTGATCGGCCTGGCCCCGCTGACGGCCGGCGACACGCCCGGTCTCGCGATGGGCACCAAGTTCGGCGTGGTCAAGGTGTGCGCGCCCGAGTGGCCGGTCCGCTCCGACGAGTTCGAGGTCATCACGCTCAAGGAGGGCGACGAGGTCCTCCAGGCGACCTGGCTGACCGGCGAGGCCGCCGAGTCCGTCGCCTTCGTCACGTCCGACGCGTCGATGCTCCGCTTCCCGGCCAAGCTGGTCCGCCCGCAGGGCCTGAAGGGTGGCGGCATGGCCGGCATCAACCTGACCGCCGACGCCGAGGTCCTCTCGTTCAACGTGATCAACACGGCCGACGACACCCACGGCGAGCCCATGGTCGTCACCTCGACCGGCACCCAGGTCAAGCTGACCCCGTTCGCCTCCTACCCGGCGAAGGGCCGGGCCACCGGCGGCGTCCGGGTGCAGCGCTTCCTCAAGGGCGAGTCCCGGCTGACCCTGGCCTGGGTCGGCCCCCGCCCGGTCGGCGCCACCACCACCGGCGACGCGGTCGAGCTCCCCGAGCCCGACGCCCGCCGCGACGGCTCCGGCACGGCGGTCCTGATGGCCCCCCAGATCATCGGCCACCTGATCGAACGCGGCTGACGCTCCGCGCGGCCCGCTTCCGCCGGGCCGCGCAGTGTGTCAAATCGGTTCGGAAGGCGGCACGTGCGGTTGCAGCGTTACGCCCTGCCGCGCCGATTTGGCCCGTGCCTGGTCCAGGCTCTCCCGGCCGTTCGGGCCGCCTCGGACGAGGTGACTGTCGTGGTTGTCCTGACCGTCGTCCTCCCACCCGCATTCGCCGCAGATGTCATAGACGCCTCGCTCGGGCAACGTCGCGTGGCCGCAGCACGGGCAGGTGTAGGGCACATCCCGCGGCGGAGCCACCACGTTCTTCAGCGAGGTGTAGGCGTTGAACCACGCCGTCCGCCGGTGGAGGAGTTCCTCATCGGACATCGACGGGTCGTCATCGGGCCCGCGCAACACCGGATGCTCTGGCACGGCACCATTCTGCGGCCGGGGCGGCGCTTCAGTCGAGTTCGAGCGGGTGCAGCTGTCCACGAGCGCGCCGTCGGCGTTGCGGCGCGCGGTCATGAGGGCGTCGACGGTCGTGCGGGCGGCCTCGCGATATCGCCCTCCCAGCCGGGCCATGGCCGCGGCCGCGATCGCCGTGGCCGACGTGTCACGTACCTCGGTGGAGGAGAAGTCCCAGTAGGCGACGCAGTCGGCGGCCGCTGTCGCCAGGTCGGTCTGACCGGCCTGGACGAGGCCGAGCATGCCCCAGGCGTGGCCCCGCGACCAGACGCTGGTCCGCGAAGCGCCGTTCTGCGAGAACGCACCGTTCCGGTCGGCGCATTGCAGCAGCGCACCGTCCGGGCGGCCGCAGAGCCGGTAGGTGTTGCGGGCATGCGCGCGGGCCAGGTCGGGACGCCGGCGAAGCGCAGCAGTTCGACCGTGGCGGGCAGGGCGTCGACGCAGGCGCCGGGGCGGGGCCACGAATAGAGCGTGACGTCGTCCGGGCCGGGTGGGGGGTTGAAGTCGGCGGCCAGCAGAGCGGCGGCTTCCCGGGCGGCGGCCGAGTGCGGCGCCGTACCAGAACAGGAATCCGCGCAGAGGTTCTGCCGCGGGATGCAGATGTGCAGCTCCCGGAGCTCGTCCATCATCGCGGCCATCAGCTCGGGACCGCCGTCGCGCAGCACTAGCATCACCCACGATGCGCCGAGCACCTCGACGGCGGCGTTCGGAACCAGTGGCAGATTGCAATCACTAGCCAGGACCGTAGGGAGTGACCATGCCAGGCAAGGTGCTGATGCATTTCGCGATGTCGTTGGACGGGTTCGTCGCCGGACCGGGCCACGACATGAGCTTCCTGGCGAAAACGACGGTCCGGGACGGCCTGCACCGTGAATACATCGAGAGCACCGGGGCGGTCCTCGCCGGGCGCAGCGGTTTCGACAGCGCCATCGGTGACTCCCGGCCGTACGGCGGGGCGTGGCAGGGGCCGATCTTCGTGCTCACCCACCACCCCGACGACGCCCGCCCGGCCGAGCACGTCACGTTCCTGTCCTGCCCGGTCGACGAGGCACTGCGGATCGCGCTCGACGCGGCCCAGGGCAAGAACGTCGAGGTGTTCTCACCCACCATCTGCGCGCAGCTGCTGCGCCTGAGCCTGATCGACGAGATCGACGTCCACATCGCCCCGGTCCTGCTCGGCGACGGCATCCGGCTCTACGACGCACTCGGCGGCCAGCCACTCGACCTCCGGCGCGACGGCGACACACCTACCCGCACCGTCGACCTGCGCTACCGGCCGGTCCGTAGCACCCTCGGCGAATGACAACCGGGGATATCGCACCAGCTTCAGCGACACCCCGGTCAGCGACTTCTGGCCCGAGTTCGGTGAGCACGGCAAGGCCACGGCGACGCCGCGGCACGTGCTGACCCACACGGTCGGCCGGCCCGCCCGGACGTCATTCTCGCGCCGTGGGAAAGGTGGCCGGCTGCCGATTTCGGCAACGACGACCGAATCCCCAGCGACTCTGGCCGATCATCTCGGCGGCCACGGGCGCGCGTCGCGCTAGCGTTTCGGCCATGCGGTTGCGGCAGGGTGGGCGGCGGGTCGACCTCGTGCTCGGGCTGCTGCTGCTCGCCGGGGTGCTCACCGGCATCACGGCGAACACCATCGGGGTCGACTGGCCGCTCGATCTGATTCAGATCCACGCCGGGGCGGCGCTGGCGATTCTGCTGCTCACGCCGTGGAAGTTCGTTGTCGCCCGGGGCGGCCTGCGCAAGAAGCGGCGACCCTGGCCGACCAAGGGGCTGTCGCTCGCGCTGGCCTTCTTCGTGCTGGTCACCGCCGGCAGCGGTCTGCTCCACTCGACCGGCCGGGTCGAGTTCGTCGGGCCGCTCACCCTCATGCAGATCCACGTCGGGTCGGCCGTCGGGGCGGTGACCGTGCTGGTCGCCCACTTCCTGCTGCACGCGGTGCGTCCCCGCCGCCAGGACGCCGACCGCCGCGCCCTGCTCCGGCTGGCCGTGCTCGGCGGGGCCGCGGCCGTCGCGACCGCGGCCTGGGACACGTGGGCCGCCGCCAACCGGCGCTTCACCGGCTCGGTGCCGAAGGCCGAGCTCGAGGTCACCGCGTGGATCAACGACGGGATTCCGGAGCTCGATCCCGCCGCGTACCGGCTGAGGGCGGGGAAAGCGCAGCTTGACCTGGACGCCGTCCTTGCTTTGCCGCGGGAGACCTTCGAGGCGGTCCTCGACTGCACCAGCGGGTGGTACAGCAGCCAGCGGTGGCAGGGCGTCCGTCTGAGCGTTCTGCTCACCGCCGCCGGGGTCACCCCGGGGCGCAGCGTCGAGGTCCGGTCGGCGACGGGCTTCGCCCGCTGGTTCGGCGCCGAAACCCTCGACAACGTCTGGCTGGTCACCCACGTGGGTGGTTTCCCTCTTTCGTACGGCCATGGCTTCCCCGCCCGCATCGTCGCGCCCGGCCGGCGCGGCTTCTGGTGGGTCAAGTGGGTGACCTCGATCCAGCCCTCCGACCGGCCGCCCTGGGCTCAGTCGTTCTTCCCGCTCAGTTGACGAAGGGGTTGACGAAGCGGTCGGCCGAACCAGCGGGCCAGGTGGGCGTCCAGGTCCCGCTGATCGTCGCCGATCCAGGCGACGTGGCCGTCGGGGCGTAGCAGGACGCCCGGAACGTCGAGCGTCGCGGTCGGATCCGGGAGGTAGTCGACCCGGTCCGACCAGCCGCCTACGGTCAGGCGTTCGGTGCGGTCCAGCAGCAGGCCGTGGCCGCGATGCAGCAGATCGTAGAGGTGGCCCTGTTTCACCTCGAGGTCGCGCAGGCGGCGGCCGACCAGGTCGGGACCATCGCCGAAGTCGTAGCGGACGCCGATCGCGGTGATCTTCTCGAGCAGATAACGGTTCACCTCGTCGAAGTCCATCAGCCGGGTGAGCAGCCTGCGCACGGCCTGCGGGCCCGGTTCGGCGGACGACAGTTCCATCTGGGCGCGCGTGTTGTCCAGCACGTCCGCGGCGACCGGATGACGCTCGGCGTGGTAGGTGTCGAGCAGTGTGTCCGGCGCCCACCCGCGGATCTGGGCGGCCAGTTTCCAGCCGAGGTTGAACGCGTCCTGAACGCCCAGGTTGAGGCCTTGACCGCCGGTGGGCGGATGGATGTGTGCCGCGTCGCCGGCCAGCAGCACCCGTCCGACCCGATAGCGTTCGGCCAGCCGGGTGGCGTCACCGAAGCGGGAGAGCCAGCGCGGGGAGTGCACGCCGAAGTCGGTTCCGGCGAGGGCGCGCAACTGTTGTTGGAAATCCGCGAGGGTCGGCGGTTCGGCCCGATCGCTGACTCCCGCGGCGGGGATCACGACGCGATAGACGCCGGCGCCGGCGGGCCCGACGATGAATCGCTTGTCGGTCTCGCGGATTTCGGCCACCCGGGCGGCGATCTCCTCCGGCGGCACCCCCGCTTCCATTTCACCCATCAGCGTGTCGTTCCGCGAGGGCTCGCCGGGGAAGCCGACGCCGAGCAGTTTGCGCACCGTGCTGCGGGCGCCGTCGCAGCCGACGAGATAGCGCGCACGCAACTGTTCCCCGCCCGCCAGTTCGACGGTCACACCGTCGTCGTCCTGCTCGAAACCGGCCACCGCGCAACCGCGCCGCACCTCTGCGCCCAGGTCGACCGCGTGTTCTTCGAGCAAGCGGACGACGACCGGCTGCGGGATGCCGAGCAGATAGGCGTACGCCGAATCCAGGCCCGCGGGCGCGGGTTTGTCGATGCCGGCGAAGTAGGCGCCGGCCGGGCGCTGCCGTCCGCGTTCGCGGAGGCGCTCCAGCAGCCCGCGCATCGCCATCAGCTCAAGGCTGCGAATATGCAGACTGACAATGCGGACGGACGATTCGGGCTCGGTTTCCTTTTCCAGAACGAGCACCCGCACATCGTGCAGCCGCAACTCGGCGGCCAGCATCGCGCCGGTCGGGCCGCACCCGGCAATGATTACGTCGAACATGTGTTGCCTCTCGGGAGTGCCTTGGCGCTCCCGGCGACAGCTGGATCAGTCGCCCGATCGTGACGGGAGGGGGAGCACCCATATCGTTACAGCGTTCATGGGTCTCACCTCCTCGGTCGGCGTCGCGATCAGCTGCAAGGTACAAGCGGGGCATCATCTCGTCCAGCCCTTTCCCAGCACGCGCCGGAGCTGGTCGCGTACGTCCTCGGCCGGATCGCCGTCCCCGCCCGCCATCCCCCAGGTCAGCAGCGCGCCGTTGTACGCGGCGTGCACCGCCCGGGCGTTCGACGCCCCGGCCACCCGCCCGATCGCCGCCTCGACCGCGGCCGTGTAGTCCCGGCTGATCGCCCGGAACTCCGGATCCGACACGTCGAGCAGCAGGAACGCCAGGTGGTTGGCGAACTCGACCGGGTCCCGCATGCCCGCGGCCATCCCGGCGAGGCGTTCGACGAGGTCGTCGACGTCGTGTGCCGCGCCCAGGTGGGCGGGCAGCGTCGTGGCGCCGTGCCGGGCCAGGGCCAGCAGCAGGCCGCGCTTGGAGCCGAACCGCCGCAGCAGCGCCGCCGCCGTCAGCCCGGCCCCGGCGCCGACGTGGGCGAGGGTCACGTCGGCCGGCCCGGTGGCCGCGACCGCCCGGGCGGCGGCGGCCAGGATCGCCTCGTCGGTGACCGTCCGCGGGCGTGCCATGCCGGGGACGATACCGCGTCGCGCTCATTTGTAAACCGTGGTTCACTAACTCGATGAGTACACCTCTCACCGCCCTGGTCGCCGGTGCGACCCGCGGCGCCGGCCGGGGGATCGCGGTCGAGCTCGGCGCGGCCGGCGCGGTCGTCTACGTGACCGGCCGCAGCACCCGGGCCGTCCGCTCCGACATGGACCGGCCGGAAACCATCGAGGAGACCGCCGACCTGGTCACCGCGGCCGGTGGCCGGGGGATCGCGGTCCGCTGCGATCACAGCGACCCCGCGGACGTGGCCGCCCTGGTCGAGCCCATCGAGCGCCTCGATCTGCTGGTCAACGACGTGTGGGGCGGTGATCCGCTGACCGACTGGGGCACCCCGTTCTGGGAACTCGACCTGGCCAGGCTGCGCGCCCTGTGGGACCGGGCCGTCCTCACCCACGTGATCACCAGCCGGGCGGTGGCCCCGCTCATGATCGGGCAGGGCCATGGGCTGATCATCGAGATCACCGACGGGGTGGGCGCGGACTACCGCGGCAACCTCGCCTACGACCTGGTCAAGAACGCGGTGAACCGGCTTGCGCTCGCCGAGGCGGCCGAGCTGCGGCCGTACGGGGTGACGGCGCTCGCGGTCACGCCCGGGTTCCTGCGTTCGGAGGCGATGCTCGACCACTTCGGCGTGACCGAGGCCAACTGGCGGGACGGCGGCGCGCGCGACCCCCACTTCCTGGCCTCGGAGACACCCCGGTTCGTCGGGCGGGCGGTCGCCGCGCTGGCCGCGGATCCGGCGGTGGCGGGCCGGGCCGGGCAGGTGCTCACGTCGTGGGACCTGGCCGAGGAGTACCGCTTCGACGACGTCGACGGGGCCCGGCCGCACTGGGGCCGCTATTTCGCGAAGATAGAACCGGGGTCGTAGAGCGCCCACAGCTGTGCCCGCCGCTCGGTGTTGCCCAGGTAGTAGGCCTCCTCGCCCGGCAGCGTCGGGTCGGGGAAGTTGGGGTAGGCGCCGCCCGTGCCGTACGGGTGGGCCAGAGCGTACGAGTCGTCCAGCCACGGCCCGGGCCGGTCGCCGGCCGCGACGGTGGCCGTCTGCTTGAGCAGGAACCGGGCATCGCGGTGCGGGAAGGCCGTCGCGCCGGTCGCGACCCGGTTGTAGGCGCCGCCCCACGGGGAGAAATCGAGCTCGCGCTCCTCGCCCGGTCGGCGGTCGGCGAGCAGGCGGGCGATCAGGCGCCCGGCCGGAACGGGGTCGCGGAAGTATTCCGAGTGGAGGTAGGCCCAGCGCGGGTCGGGCGTGTCGGCGCCAGCGGAGAGCCACTGCTTGGTCTGGTGGTGGGCCCCGTGCTGACGACGGTCGGAGAGCGGGCGCACGCCGAGCCGGCCGATGAGATCGTCGACCGCCGCCGGGCCCGGCGCGGCACCGAAGACGCTCACGGCCAGATCGGCGCCGGGATCGGCCAGATCGGCGGCGGGATCGGCCAGATCGGCGGCGGGATCGGCCAGATCGGCGGGATCGGCCAGATCGGCGGGATCCGCCCGATCGGCCGGATCGGCCGGGGCGGTGATGACCAGGCTCGGCGCCACGGCGTCGTCCAGATCGGGCAGGCACGTCTGCCAGGCGTCGAGCACGTCGGCGGCCGCCGCGGCCGGGAAAGCCAGGCGGAAGGCCGTCGAATCGGGCGCCGGCAGCGTCCGGAAGGTCAGCGACGTGACGACTCCGGGCGCCCCGCCGCCGCGCAGCATCCACAGCAGATCGTCGCCGGCCTCGACGACGCGGCCGTCGCCCAGCACGACGGTGGCCGCCAGCAGTTGGTCGCAGGTCAGCCCGTAGCGCCGCCCGAGAATGCCCAGCCCGCCGCCCAGCGCCAGCCCCGAGATGCCGACGGTCGGCCCGCACCCGGCCGCGATCGTGCGCCCGCGCGCGGCCAGCCGGGCATAGACCTCGGCCAGCCGCGTCCCCGCGCCGATCACCGCCCGGTCGCCGTCGACCTCGACTCCCGACATCGGGCTCACGTCGATCACGATGCCGGTCGTGGTGGACCGCCCGGCGAAACAGTGCCCGCCGCTGCGTACCGCCACCGGCCGGGCGGCCCCGCGGGCCGCGGCGAGCGCTTCCGCGACGTCGTCGGTCGCGGCACACGGGCGTACGCCGAAAGGCCGCACCGCGGCGAAGCGCGCGAGAACCATCTCTGCTCCGTCCCGAGCGAAGCGAGGATGTGCCCCGGCCCCGCCCTCGCTGGGGGTGGGGACGATTCAACCAGCCGGTCTGACAACCCTGCTGACCGGCCGACCACAGCGGGCTATCGAGTGATCGACGAAGGGTGATACCTCGCTACAGTGATCGGCGGGGGTGACGCGTGCGGGCTGCTCGAAGTGTGAGTCTCATCTTCGCGCTCAGCGGCGCCACGCAGGCGTCCTGGCTGTCCCGGCTGCCCACGATCCTCGAACGGACCCACACCGGTTTCGTCGGCCTCGGCATCGCCCTGCTTCTGCTCGGTGTGGGCACTCTCGCCGCAATGCTCTCGACCGGTTCGGTCTGCGAACGGTACGGCAGCCGGCGGGTCCTCGCCGTCGGGCTGGTTGTCGGCGCCGCCTCCCTGGTGGCCATCGCCCTCAGCCGCTCCCTGCCGCATCTGGCGCTGTCCCTTCTCGTCATGGGCGTGGGCAGCGGGGTCTGGGATGCCGGCATGAACGTGCAGGGTTATGCCGTCGAGGCCGGTCTCGGCCGGCATCTCATGAGCCGCTTCCACGGCTGGTGGAGCATCGGGAGCATGGTCGGCGCCGGGTTGGGCGTGGTGGCCACGCGCTTCTCCGTGCCGTTGCTCGGGCACCTGACCGCGGTCGCCGTGATCAGCGCGGCGTCCTTCCTGGTCTGCGCCCGCTCGCTCGTCGCGGACGAGGCGCCGCAGCCGGACGCCGCGCGCTCACCGGCGCGGCGGCCGGTCCGGCGGTTGGTCGCGATCGGGGTGCTGATGTTCAGCGGTGCGACCGTGGAGGGAGCGGCCGGCGACTGGCTCGCGGTCTATCTGAACCAGGAGCGCCGGCTGTCGCATACCGGCGCGACTCTGGGCTACGCGTTGTTCCTCAGCGCCATGGCGGCCGGCCGGCTGGCGGCCGAACGACCACATCGGTCGGTCGGGGTGGCGGGGGTCGTCCGGGGCGGCAGCATCCTGGCCGGAGCCGGCATCGGGCTGGTCGTTCTGGCCCGGACGAGCGGCTGGATCTTCGTCGGCGCGCTGTGCTGGGGGGTCGGCATCTGCTGGGGCTTCCCGGCCGCGCTGAGCGCGACCGGCAACATCGCCACCCCGTCCGCCGTCGCCTTCATGACGGCGGTCGGCTACAGCGCGAGCATCGTCGGGCCGTTGGCGGTCGGCTGGCTGGCCCACACCGTCGGCCTCGGCGTCGCGATCCTCAGCCTACTGCCGCTCGCACTCCTTGTCGCACTGCTCGCGCCGGTGCTGACCGGGGCGAGTCGAGAGCCGGCCGAGTGATCGGCTCGAAGCCGAACCGGTCCGCTGCGACCTCGATCGCCGACTTCCCGTACGCCGTCGCCCGGATCGGGCTCAGGCCGGCCATGTAGGCGCGCCAGCGTTCCCGGTCGCGCTGCCAGGCCTGGATGTAGGCGAAGCACTGTTCGGGTTCGATGATCAGCAGGCGTCCGCTCGATGCGGTCAGCGACTCGAGCATCGGCGCGGCCTTGCCGGCCGGCGCCTTCTCGCGCACCCGGCCCTTGATCTCGGTGATCAGGGCCAGCCGGGCGGCGAGGAATCTGGTCCAGTACCCCACATCGGCGTCGCCGATTTTGCCGCCCTCGTCGAACAAGGCGAAAAGACCTTCGGCCAGGACGTCACCGAACTCCTCCCGGCGGGCCCGGTCCGGGCTGGCATAGGGGTCGTACGGCTGTTGGCGCGCCACCCCGACCTGGCCCACCGGGCGAAGCATCGTCTTGCCGAGCAGGAAGAACCAGTCTTCGTTGTAGATCTCGGGGAAGAACGAGTCGATGCGGTCGGCCGGGACGGCCAGGGCACCGCCGCCGATGAAGGTGTCCTGCGCGGCGCCGGTCTCCCGGTTGGCGTGGCACACCACCGAGTTGTCCGGGAACCCGGTGATGTGCAGACCGACCCCGTCGCGGGAGTCCAGGAGAGCCACCGCGCGTTCCAGGTCGGTGGCGTCGGGCACTTCGATGTCATCGTCGAGGAACACCACGCGCTTCCAGCCGAGCACACGGGCGAGCACCAGCCCGAGATTGCGTTTGGCGCTGGTGTCGGTTCGCCGTTTCAGCTTCGACTCGCCGAGGATCGTCGACGTCTCCAGAGCGGGAAGCCGGGCGATCCGGGTGTCCGGGAAGTCGACCGCGATGATGTCGAATCCCGGTCGCAGCGACAGCCGTGCGGCCGCCTTCGCCGCGTCGGAATGCTTACTGCACAGGACCAGCACGGCGCAGCCGAGTTGCTCGGCCAGCCGGCCGGCCTCGGTCAGAGCGGCCGCCCGGCGTGCGCTCGGCACGATGATGGCGTCGACGCGCGCGCGGACGTGCGTCGAGGCCGACCCTGGGATAAGACCTCGGTGGGATGCGTGGTGGGCGGCCTTGCTCACGCCTCACGCACCATCGACGGGCCACTCATGCAGCCGATCCTCATCCTTCGTCCAGTCTGGGGTCGCCACCGTACCGTTTGGGTTGACCCGGACTCGCATCAGGATGCTGAACGCGGGCGCGCTGCCGAATCGCTTCCCGACGTAGTCCTCGTTTCGGTCACGGAACTTCGCGTCAGTCAACGCGCGAACGGCGCCGTAGGTTCCGCGTCCGTACATGCCGTTGCACAGTGTGACAGTCCGCCGGCCGTTGTAGGGGTTGGTTCCTCGAAAGAAGTGCGCGACATCTTCCAGAAGGCTGCCGCTGTCCGCGTCCAGGACAGGCTCGAAAGCCGCACCTTCGGGGGTCGAGAAGAAGCCCGCGTCCTCGTCACTGGGACGCATCTGCTGCCGCACCGGAAGCACCAGACGACGGGTGATGTCCCGGTTGATCGGGTTCCAGTCGACACCGCCGAGCAGAACCAGATGTGAGGTGAAGTCGTCTTCGTCGAGCTCGTTGGCCCGCCGGATGCGGACGTCGGCGGCCGGGTTGACGGCGCGGATGTGGCCGTGCAGTTCGACCAGTGCGTCCAGGTCGGCGAAGCTGTAGGACCGGACGTAGTCAGGGTCGTCGGGGTTGGTGAAGGGCATCCGCTCGCGAATGCGGGTCGGCAGGCTGCCGCACACGATGACGATCGGCCGCTGGTCGGGGAAGAACCACGTGCCTCCGCCGATGGTGCCCTCGAGCGGGCCCGACAGCGTGAGCGGCCGGGAGCTGTGCTGCCGGGGCTCGTCGACATAGTGCTCGCCTTCCGGGAAGCGCAGGCTGAGCAGTTCGGTGTGCAGGCCGTCGCGGGTGACCCGTTCGTCTTCGGTCAGCTCGTTCTCGGCGAGCAGGCGCGCGGGGTCGGAGGCCACCGAACGCTGGGAGGCAAAGAACGTGGCATATCCGACGAGCCGGCTCGCCGGGGGGATCGTGGGCCGCCGCGTGGACTCCCACGACGAGATCAGCGACAGGCTCAGTGGGGTGGCGCCGCCCAGCGCCTCGGCGATCTGCTGCTGCGTGACCCGGATGCCCGGCCAGTGCTGGTGCCGCAGGGCACGCAGACGCCGGGCGAGTCGATCATCTGGCTGCGTCGCCGACTGCATCGTTGGCCCTTCACTGAATTTCAGGTGAATTTGATAAATGCCGTGAATAGTAAGGCCGCGGGTCTCCGAGCGCCAGGGTGATCCATCTTCACCGCAGATGGCGGAAATTGAAGCGCATGAACATGCGTGAACATTTCATGCTGCTTGTGGGGCATAGTGGCGGCGCCTAGCCTGGACTTCACTGAAGTTATCTGAAGTTGGAGGCTCCGGATGAAGTCGCCGGCCGCTCGACGGAACGCCCCGTCAGTTCGCTCGCCGCCCCGGAGCCCGGTGCTCGCCGACGCGCTACCGCTGAACCCGACGGAAACGAGACGCATGCTTCAGATCCCGCACAGGCGCCCCCAAGGAACGCTTGCCAACGATGACTCGAGGGCGCCTGCTGTTGACGAACTCCAGGAGAGTCCGTTATGCCGAAAGTACTGGCTTCGGCCGCCCCCGTAAATCAACTTCCCCGCCGGAGGCCGGCCCGTCGCGTGGTCAGGCAGAGCTGCCTTGCCGTCGCCGTCATCGCCGTCCTTGCCCTGACAACCGGGGCCGCCGCGGGCCCGGACGCTTCACGCGCCGAGCTGATGGCGTACTCGATCGGGAGCCTCATCGCCATCGTCACGGTGATCAGGATCGTCATCAAGCTCTTCTGGTACATCCTCCAAGCCCTCGCGACCGCGGCGGTTCTGCTGACGGTGTACGTCGTCGTCATAAGGACGATCCACGCCGTCCAGGCCCTCCTCGGCACGTGACCCTCCGGCACCCCGCGACGGCCTGGTCCCGAGCCGTCGCGGGCGACGAGCCGTTTCCCGGCCCGGCCGTGGTGACGGGCCGGATGGCCGGATACTCACGGACGATGACTCGGATGCCACTGGCTCCCGCCGCCAACCCGGACGAGTCTGCGGGGATGCGGGTGGAGATCGTGGTTTTCGACGGGTTCGACGAGCTGGACGCGTTCGGGCCGTTCGAGGTTCTGGCGCTGGCCGGGTTCGACGTCGCGCTGGTCGTGGCCGGCGACCCGGGGACGGTCCGCAGCATGCGGGGGATCGAGATGGCCGTGCCCCGCGTGCTGGGCCGCCCCGACGGGGTGGTCGTCGCCGGCGGGGGATGGATGAACCGGGCCGAGCGCGGCTCCTGGGCCGAAGCCCGGCGTGGCCTGCTGCCCGCGCGTCTCGCCGAAGTCGCCGGCGGGGGCGACGTGCGCTGGATGGCCTCGGTCTGCACGGGCGCGATGCTGCTCGCCGAGGCCGGCCTTCTCAGCGGGCGCACCGCGACCACCAACCGCGGCGCGTACGACGAACTCCGGGCCTACGATGTCACCGTCCTCGAGCAGCGGGTCGTCGACGACGGCGACCGGATCACGGCCGGCGCGCTGAGTGCCGGCATCGACCTCGGACTGTGGATCACCGAGCGGGAGATGGGTGCCGCGCGGAAAGCCGCCGTCGCCGCGGCTATTTAGTGAAGGCGGCCAGCGCCTCGGCGTCGCTGCCCTGGGACCGCACGTAGTAGTCGGCCCACTCCTGCCGGTCCGGATAGGTCGAGCCGGCGACCACGCTCGCCACCGCCGCGTCCACGTCGATGTCGACCCGGCGCAGGGACACCTCGCCGGCCCGCAGCAGCGCCCAGTGGCCGCCCGCGCCGCCGTACGGCATGCCGATGCTGCCCGGGTTGACGACCGTGCGGCGGTCGACCAGGCGCACGAACGGCATGTGGGTGTGCCCGCACACCACCGTGCGAACCGCGTCCGGCAGGTCGGCGAAAACCGAAGCCCACGTCGCCAGCGGGGTGTCGACCAGGACGATCTCCTCGTCGTCGCGGGGGGTGCCGTGGCAGAACACGACCGGCCCGAAACCGGTGACGTCCAGGGTCACCGGGTGCGGCAGGCCGTCCAGCAGCCGGACGTGGTCGTCGGTCAGCTGGGCGGCCGCCCAGATGCTGATCTCGTAGGGGCACGGGAGGCCCCGGCGGATGTCGACCAGTTCACGGTCGGCGTTGCCGCGCACCAGCACGACGTTGTCCAGGCTGGTCAGCAGGTCGAGCACCTGGGCCGGCTGCGGGCCCGACGCGTGGTCGCCGCACACGACGACGCGGTCGGCGTGCCTGACCTCGGGCTGGGCGAGAACCTCTTCGAGCACGGGCAGCACCCCGTGCACGTCGGCGATGACGGCGACCGTGTCCATCCGATTCACAGTAGGCCAGAGTGGAAGGCATGGAGCCGCGCATCGTTGTCCCGCAGGCGTTCCTCGACATGCCGCGCTGGTGGCACGAAGGCGCGGACTGGCTGGCCGCCCTGCCCGACACGGCGGCGGCCGCCTGCCGGCGCTGGGGCCTTCGCCTCGACGGCGAACCCGCGCACGGCTCGAACGCTCTGGTGCTTCCGGTGCGGCGCGGCGACGAACGCCTCGCCCTGCGGCTGACGCCGCCGGGACAAGAGGTCTCCGATCAGGTCGCGGCGCTGCGATTCTGGGACGGCCGGGGCACCGTACGCCTGGAGGCCGCCGACCTGGCGGCCGGAGCGATGCTGTTGGAACGCCTGGCGATGGGTGGTTCTCTGCGGGCGCTGCCGATCGACGAGGCCCTGGCCGTGCTCGGTGAGATGATGCGCCGCCTGGCCGTGCCCGCGCCGGAGTCGGTGCCGAGCACGACCGAGATCGTCGAGTCGCGGGCCGCCGCCCTGTCGGCGGACTGGGAGCGGCTGGGGCGGCCGTTCGACAAGGCGTTCCTGTCGCTGGCGCTCGAGGCCGCGGCCCGCCTGACCGAGCCCGGCGGCGACCTGGCCGTCGACGGCGACCTGCATTCGGGTCAGGTGCTGCGGGGCACGCGCGAACAGTGGCTGACCGTCGACCCGGTGCTGCTGCGCGGGGACATCTCCTACGACCTGGGCCGGATGCTGTGGACGAGGCTGGACGAGCTCGCCGACATCCGCGCCGGGTTCGACATCGTGGTCGCGACCGCCCGGCTCGACGTGGCCCGGGCCCGCGACTGGGTGGTCTTCCGGGCGATCGACTACTGGCTGTGGTGCCTGTCGCGCGGGCTGACCGAGGACCCGGTACGCTGCGAACGGCTGACCCGCGCCTTCACCTGATCCGGTCCAGCAGCCCGAGCAGTTGGCCGGTGCCGGACGCCTGGCCAGGGTGACCCGCTCGGCGAGCGACCGCCGCGGCCCGCGCGATCGTCGGGTCGGCTTGGGCGTCCGGGCGTTTGGTCAATGAAGGCCTTTGGCCTGTGGATCCTTCTCGCGGAAGGCGATGAGGTGGGCGGCGACGGCGTCCGGGTCGACGAGTTCGTGCAGGTGGTGGCCGGGGATTTCGGTGACGTCCCAGCCGCGCCCGCGGGCGTCCTCGGCGACCTCGTCGTAGGGCGGGCCGAACAGCAGGTAGGCGCACGGCCGCCGGTCCCAGCCGGGTGCCACCGGGATCAGCTGGCGGTAGTAGGAGAGTGGCAGCCGGGGCTGTTCCGCCTCGACGCGGCGGCGCGTCTCGGGGTCGGGGAACATGGGCGCCACGTCGGCCTCGTCCCACCAGGCCGTCCACTGTGGCAGGCGCCCGTCGTCGCCCAGTTTGGGCTCCAGGAACCGGATCAGTTCGGGCGGCGCGACCGGGGTGGCCTCGGTCCGGGCCGGCAGTGCCGCGTCGACGAAGACGCAGCCCGCGACCGGCCGGGTGCTCGCCTCGACGATCAGCGGCACGAACAGGCCGGCGTTGCTGTGGACGGCCACGATGACGGGTTGCCCGGCGGGCAGTTCGGAGATGGCTTTGCGGACCAGTTCGACCACGCGCGGCCAGAACGGCGGCGGCGAGTCGGCCACGTCGAGGAGTGACGGGACGAGAACCGGCCCGGGCAGTCGTTCGGCGACCGGTGTCCAGGTCGCGGGACCGACGGACGGGCTGTGCACGAGTACGAAGGCGGCGTCCACCCGACCCACCCTGCCCGATCGCGGGCCGCCGCGGTCAAGCCGAGAGCGAAACGGTGTGCGCGATCGCCAGCCGGGTCATGTACTGCTTGGTGATCCGGCCGCCGTGGTCGTTGTCGATCAGGCCGGCGATGCACGCGAGCAGGCCGTCGCGGGCCTGGGGTGCCATGGCCCGGTGGCCGGAGTAGGTCATCAGCAGGTCGAGGTATTCGGGTGAGGTGTAGCTCCGCGTCCAGCGGTAGCGCCGGAACTCGACCGGTCCGAAGCGGGCCGACTGCTCGAATTCGGCGGTCTCGTCGGGGATTTCGTCGCCGGTCGACAGGCGCAGGCCGGGCGGCGTCGTGGGGTCGAAGCATTCGTAGCACCGTTGGGCGGCGGCGAAGAAGGCGTCGGTTCCGCCGGCGACGTGGTGGGTCGAGACGATGCCGAGGGTTCCGCCGGGGCGCAGCAGGTCGGCGGCTTTCCGCATGCGTACGTTCGGGTCGATCCAGTGGAATGCGGTCGCGGAGAGCACGGCGTCGAACGGTTCGGCCGGGGGTGGCCAGTCCTCGAACGCCGAGGCGACGACGGTGACGTTCGGGAACTCGGCCAGGTTGCGCCGGGCGACCGCGGCCATGTCGGGGCTGAGGTCCATCGCGACGATCGTGCAGCCGAGCTCGGCCAGGGGGAGGGTCGCCTGGCCGGTGCCGCATCCGATCTCCAGCACGCGGGTGTGCGGGCCCAGGCCGGCGGGCGCGGCCAGGTCGGCGAACAGCCGGGGCGGATAGCCGGGGCGGCACCGGTCGTAGAGTTCGGCGTCCTCACCGAACGTGTCGCGAAGCAACTCTGAAGGCCCTTCGAAAGGCGCCGGCCGGGCCGGCGCGGGGGGGGGGGGCGGCGGGGGGGGGGGGGGGGGTTGGGTTTTTTGGGTGGGGGGCCGGGGGGGCGGGAAGATAGGTTTAGATACCCAGGC
>NZ_JBFBAD010000085.1:0-42268 GCF_040682075.1 Actinoplanes sp. NPDC051411
TGCGGTGCGCAATTCCCAACTCCCCCCGGCCAAACACCGCGGACCCCGGCATGTCGGGCCCCGCCGGCCGGCGGACCCCCCCCGCCGGGCCGGCACCGCGGTCGCCCGATCGCAGGAAGGGAGAACTGATGACGACGACGCACGTGGCCCGCCGCCGGCGCGGCCGGCTCGCGCTGCGCAACACCGCGGTGGGCTGGACGTTCCTGCTGCCGAACTTCGTCGGCTTCGCCGTGCTGACCCTGGTGCCGGTGCTGCTGCTGTTCTACTACGCCTTCACCAGCTGGGACGTCTTCGGCGGCGCGGAGTGGACCGGCCTGGCCAACTTCCGCCAGCTGGCGCACGATGCCAGCTTCTGGAAGGCGGTGACCAACACCGTCTACTACACGGTGCTGCACATCCCGCTGACCCTGGCCGCGTCGCTCGGCCTGGCCCTGCTGCTCAACCGGCGGCTGCGGGGCGTCGCGTTCTTCCGCACGGTGGCCTTCTTCCCCTACATCACCTCGATCGTGGCCCTGGCCCAGGTCTGGAACATGTTGTTCAGCCCGACCTACGGACCGATCAACGAGGTGCTGCGGGCGATCGGCATCGCCCACCCGCCGGGCTGGACCACCTCGGCCGGCTGGTCGATGCCCGCGGTGATCATCGTCGGGACGTGGCGCGAGATGGGCTACTACATGTTGCTGTTCCTGGCCGGACTGCAGACCATCCCGGCCCAGCTCTACGAGGCGGCCACCGTGGACGGTGCGAACGCCTGGCAGAAACTGCGCTCGGTGACGTTGCCCGGCCTGCGGCCGACGACGTTCCTGGTCACCGTTCTGCTGACGATCGGCAGCTTCAAGGTCTTCGACCTGATCCTGGTGATGACCAACGGCGGCCCAGGGCAATCCACCCTGGTGCTCTCGCAGTACATCTTCCAGAAGGGATTCGGGGAGAACCAGTTCGGCTACGCCTCGGCCGTCTCCGTCGTGCTGTTCGCGCTCTGCTTCCTCATCACGGTCGTGCAGTTCCTGGTGAACAAGAGGAGGAACAGCTGATGAGCGCCGTCCTGCAGGCTCCGGCCCCGGGCCGCGGGCTGCCCCTCGAACCGCGGCATCCGCGCCGGAAGGGCGGTCCGGCACGGCGGATCGCCGGCTACACCGTGCTGATCGTCGCGGCGGCGCTGGTGTTGCTGCCGTTCTACTGGATGGTGATGTCGTCGCTGAAGATCAACAGCGACGTGTTCACCATCCCCGTCCGCTGGCTGCCCGACCGGGTCGTCTGGTCCAACTACCTCGACATCTGGCAGAAGTCGCACCTGACGACCTGGCTGCGCAACACGTTCGTGCTCTCGCTCGCGATCACCGTGCTCCAGGTGCTCACCGGCAGCTTCGCCGCGTACGGCTTCGCGAAGGTCCGGTTCCCGGGCCGCAACGCACTGTTCCTGGCCTATCTCGGCACCATCGCCGTGCCCTGGCAGTCCTACATGATTCCGCAGTTCGTGCTGCTGTCGAAGCTGCACCTGTCGAACACCCTGTGGTCGATCATCGCGTTGCAGGCGTTCAGCGCGTTCGGCGTCTTCCTGATGAAGCAGTACTACGAGTCGATTCCCGACGAACTGATCGACGCGGCGCGGATCGACGGGATGAGCGAGTACGGCATCTACCGCCGCATCATGCTGCCGCTGTCGGTGCCCGCGCTGGCCAGCCTGGTCCTGCTCACGCTGGTGAACACCTGGAACGACTACCTCGGGCCGCTGCTCTACCTGCGCAGCCCCAGCCTGTGGACGATCCAGATCGGACTCAAGTCGTTCATCTCGCAGTACAACGCCGAATACGCGCTGATCATGACGGGCTCGGTGCTGTCCGTGCTGCCGATCGCGGTCATCTTCCTGGCCGGGCAGCGCTACTTCGTCGAGGGCATCGCGACGACGGGCCTGAAGGGATGAGCCGGGCGCGGATCCGCCACGAGGTGTTCGGCCTCATCTTCGGCGTCGTCTACACGGGTCTGGCGACCAACGCCCTGCTGGTCGTCTTCTGCCTGCCGGTCGTGCTCGTGCTGCTGACCACCGACCCGGCCCGCTCCTGGCCGCTGCTCGCGCTCCTGGCGCCCGGCTGCGCGCCCGCGGTGTGTGCGGCGTTCGCGGTGCTCGGCGCGTACGGGAAGGAGCGCGACGCCGCGGTGACCCGGACCTTCCTGAAGGTTTGGCGGGCTTGTGCGCCGCGCGCTCTGGCGGCCGGCGGGATCGCGTCGGCCGCGCTCGTGGTCCTCGGCGTGGACGCACGCGCCGCGTGGGGCCGGCCGATCGGGGCGCTGGTGCTGCCGCCGCTCGTCACCCTCATGGTCCTGGTGCCGGCCGTGACGATGCTGGTCCTGGTGGTGCTCGCCGAACGGCCGCGGGCGCGGCTGCGCGACGCCGCCCGGGTGTGCCTGTTCCTGGCCGTTCGCCGCTGGTATCTGACCGCGCTGTCGCTGGTGGTGCTGGCCGTGTTCGAGGGGTTCCTGGCCCGGAGTCCGGCGCTCGCGCTCGGCCTGGCCGGGGCACCTCTGCTCTACGTGGTGTGGGCGAACGGCCGCTTCACGCTCAGCACTGTCTTGCCCCTTCGGAAAGGACTTACATGACGGCGATCGACGTCCGTCCCGCTCCCGACGCCGACGCGACCGAACGCGCGGTGGCCGCCGCTCTGCGCGTGGTCGACGCGAACATCGCCGAGTTCGGCGACCGCTACCCGGGCGACACGACCGTCCACAACAGATATCACCTCCGGCCGGGCCCGGACGGCCTCCCGGACGGCACGAACACCGGTTGGACGACGAGTTTCTGGCCCGGCATGCTGTGGCTCGCCCTCGAACTGACGGGTGACGAGCGCTACCTCAGGGCGGCAACCGCACACGTTCCCGGCTTCGCCGACCGCATCTCGACCCAGTCCGATGTGGAAACCCACGACCTCGGCTTCCTCTACACGTTGTCGTGTGTGGTGGCGTGGCGGCGAACCGGTGACCCGAAGGCCCGGCGGGCCGCGCTGGCCGCCGCCGAGCACCTGCTGAACCGGGTCCTCGAACCGGCCGGCATCATCCAGGCCTGGGGCGACATGGACGATCCGGATCAGCGCGGGCGCACGATCATCGACAGCCTGATGAACACGCCGCTGCTCTACTGGGCCGGCGAGACCACCGGTGACCCGCGCTACGCCGCCGTCGCCCGTGGCCACGTCGAACAGTTACGCGACCACATCCTGCGGGCCGACGACACGACGTACCACACCTTCTACTGGGACCCGGCGACCGGCGAGCCGCTGCGGGGCGAGACCGAGCAGGGCAGCGCCGACGATTCCTGTTGGGCACGCGGGCAGGCGTGGGGCATCTACGGCTTCGCCCTCAACCACCGCTACACCGGCGATCCCTCGTTTCTGGTCGCCGCCCGGCGCTGCGCCGACTACTTCCTCGCCCACCTGCCGGCCGACCGGGTCGCCCACTGGGACCTGGTCTTCGGCGACGGCAGCGGCCAGGACCGGGACAGCTCGGCGGCCGCCATCGCCGTCTGCGGCCTGCTGGAGCTGGGCGGCGACCGCTACCGGGCGGCGGCCGGGGCCATCCTCGAATCGCTGATCGCCCGGTATTCGACCGCCCCGCATCCCGAGTCGAACGCCCTGCTGCTGCACGGTGTCTACGACAAGCCGAAGGGCATCGGCGTCGACGAGGGGACGCTCTGGGGCGACTACTTCTATCTCGAAGCGCTGACCCGGATCAGCCGGCCCGGCTGGACCAACCACTGGTGAGGAGACCCGCCCCGATGGACTACCGCTACCACTGCTACATCCCGGCCGCCCCGGGCCGCAACGAGTTGCCGTTCAACCCCTGCACGCTGCTCGACTTCACGCTGCTGAAACTCCAGGCCGGGCAGACCTGGTCGGGCGAGTCCGGCGACCGCGAGATCCTGGCCGTGGTGCTCGGCGGCCGGGCCGACTTCACCATCGGCGCCGAGAAGTTCCCGGCCGTCGGCGGGCGGTCCGACGTGTTCGCCGGCAAGCCGCACTCGGTCTACATCCCGGCCGGCTCGACGGTCACGGTCGAGGCGGTCGGCCCGGTCGAGATCGCCCTGCCCAGCGCGCCCAGCGACCTGGACGTCCCGCCGTACGTCGTCGAGCCGGCCCGGGTCGCCGCCGGCCGGTGGGGCGCCGCGAACTTCGGCCGCACCTACCACCAGATCCTCACCGAGGTCTCCCAGCCCGACCTGCCGGCCCGGCGGCTCATCGTCGGCGAGACCTACACGCCGTCCGGCAACTGGAGCACCTATCCGCCGCACCGGCACAAGGTCGACAACCTGCCGGCCGAGGCGGCGCACGAGGAGATGTACTACTTCCGGATCAACCCGGGCGACGGCTTCGGGATCTGCCGGATGTACACCGACGAGGGCTACGAGGAGAACTTCACCGCCCGCGACCACGGCGTGCACATGATGCCGGAGGGCTACCACACGGTGGTCAGCGCGCCCGGCTACACGACGTACTATCTGTGGTTCCTGGCCGGCACCCAGCGCACCCAGGGCGCCCTCGAGGACACCGACCTGGCCTGGGTCGGCCGCACCGTACCGATGATCCGCGACCTGGGGCACTGACGTGATTCTCGACCGCTTCCGTCTCGACGGCCGCACCGCGCTGGTGACCGGGGGCAACCGCGGGCTCGGCCGGGCGAGCGCGATCGCGCTCGCCGAGGCGGGCGCGGACGTGGTGCTGCTCGGGCGCTCCGATCCGGCCTCCACATTGGAGCGGATCGCGGCGCTCGGACGCCGGGCCTCGTTCGTCGCCTGCGATCTCGCCACGGCCGGGGCGGCCGGGATCGCCGAGTCGGTGGCTTCGGCCGGTCCGGTCGACATCCTGGTCAACAACGCCGGCACGATCCACCGGTCACCGGCCGTCTCGGTCGCGCCGGGGGAGTGGGACGTGGTGCTCACGGTCGACCTCGACGCGGTCTTCCACCTCAGCCAGGCGGCCGGGCGCGGCATGCTCGCGCGAGGCCGAGGGGCGATCATCACGATCGCCTCGATGCTGTCCTTCCAGGGCGGCATCAACGTGCCCGCGTACGCCGCGGCCAAGCACGGCGTGGTCGGCCTGACCAAGGCGCTGGCCAACGAGTGGGCCGGGCACGGGGTCAACGTCAACGCGATCGCCCCCGGCTACATGGCGACCGACAACACGAGCGCGCTGCGCGCCGACCCGGCCCGCGCCGAGGCCATCCTCGGGCGCATCCCGGCCGGGCGCTGGGGCACCCCGGACGACCTGGCCGGCGCGGTGGTCTTCCTGGCCTCCGACGCCGCCCGCTACCTGCACGGCGCGGTGCTCCCGGTCGACGGCGGCTGGCTGGCCCGCTGACCCAGCCGGGCGGCCCGGGGACCGGGACGCCGGCCCGGGCAGTGACGTGTGACTATGTCGTCATGGCGGAGGAACCGACCTGGCAGGAGACGTACGCCCCGCAGATCCGCGCCACAGCCGAGCTGGTGCAGCGGCTGATGCGGGAGATCCCGGCCCGGCAGTGGGAGCAGGCCGCGGTCACGGTGGACGACCTGGTGGCGAACTACCGGGTCATGGCGCCGGCCGGCTCCTGGCTGGAGGGCATCATGGCGGTCTGCATGATCACGGCCGGCCGGGTCGCCGAGGTGGCCGGGCGCCCGGCGGAGGGCGCGGACCACATGCGTGAGGCGATCCTGATTCTCCAGACCGTCGGCCTCAGCTATCCCCATTTCCGCAACGACCTGCCCGAGGCCGTCGAGCATCTGCGCCGGCTGCAGTGGGTCAACCGCGGCCTGCGCCCCCGGCGCCGTGAAATCGGCGAGGTCAACTACATGCACATGCTGTGAGGCGAGCCGCATCAGATCGCGGATCGGCGGCGGATGACGGCGACGGCGAGCAGGACCGCGATGAGGGCGAGACCGGCCGCCACGGCCATGCCGGCGTCGTAGCCGATGGTGACGGAGAGAGCCCGGTCGGCGTCGTGCCGGCTGGCGGTGACCGATGCCGCCACGCCGGCGAGGACGGCGAGCCCGACCGCGCCGCCGATCTGCTGCGAGGTGGTGATCAGGCCCGAGGCGGCGCCGGCCTGGTTCGGCGCCAGTCCGGCGGTGGCGGCGGCGTAGGTCGGCGCGAAGGTCATGCCGTAGCCGGCGGCCATGACCAGCAGGCCGGGCAGCACCGACCGGACATAGCTGCCGTGCACCGGCAGGAAGCACAGCCACAGCATTCCCAGCGCGACCAGGCTCGGCCCCAGGGTCAGGAAGCGTCGCCGGCCGAACCGGTGCACGAGTTCGCCCACCCGGGTGGAGACGCCGCCGAGGATGACCGGGAAGGGCGCGAACGCGAGGCCGGTCCGGATGGCGTCCCAGCCCTGGATGTCCTGCATCCACAGGGTGAGCACGAAGAACATACCGAGGTTGCCGCCGTAGACGCAGGCCATGATCAGGTTGGCCCCGGTGACGTTGCGGAACCGGAACATCGTCAGGTCGATCAGGGGCTGCGTGGCCCGGGACTCCCGGATCACGAACGCGGTCAGCAGAAGCACCGCGCCGGTGAGGGCACCGATGGTGGCCGCGCTGCCCCAGCCCCACACCGGCGCCTCGCTGAAGCCGAAGACCGCACCCATCAGCCCAGCTGTGACCAGAGCGGCCCCCGCGATGTCCAACGAGCGGAACTGGTGCTGCGGAGCGTGGGCCGGCACCAGGCGCGTGACCAGGATGCTGATGACGACGCCGACGGGAAGGTTGATGAGGAAGTTCCAGCGCCAGTCGGCGTACTGGGTCAGGACGCCGCCCAGCAGCAGGCCGACGGCGGCGCCGCCGGTGGCGATCATCGACCAGAAGCCGAGGGCCTTTCCCCGCTGCCTCGGGTCGGGGAAGGTGACGATGACGATCGACAGGGCGCTGGGGGCCATGAAGGCGGCCGACAGCCCCTGCAGGCCGCGGAAGGCGATCATCTCCGGCAGCGCGGTGCTGACGGCGATGAGCAGCGAGAACGCGGTGAACGCGAGCATGCCGACGACCAGCACGCGCCGGCGGCCGTAGAGGTCGGCGGCCCGCCCGCCCAGTAGCAGGCATCCTCCGAAGGTCAGCACGTAGGCGGTCACCAGCCACTGGATCGAGCTGTCGGACGCACCGAGGTAGGCCTTCATGACCGGCAGGGCGACGCTGATGATGGCGGTGTCGAGCACGACCATGAACTGAGCGATGCCCACCAGGGTGAAGATCAGCCAGGGCCGGGCCGGTGCGGAGGTTCTCGTCCGGTCGGGCGCAGTCGTAGACATGGCGAACCTCAGGCGAGCCGTGCGACCAGGGCGCCGGCCTGGTCGTCGAGGGCGTCGGCCACGGTCTGGTCCTCAGCCTGCCGGGCGCGCCAGTGGGCGATGCGGTTGTCGAGGTCACGCCGGGCGGGCAGGGCCTGGATCTCCGCGTTGACGTGCTCGCGGTGCGAGTCTGCCGAACCTCCAGCGCTGGAGGTCAAGCTCAGCCGGCCAGGTTGAGCACCGTGAGGCTGTCGTCCTTGCTGTTGCTCACGTAGCCCCGGGTTCCGTCCGGCAGCACGGCGATCGACGTCGGGGCCTTGCCGGTCGGGAGCGTCGCGGTCACCTTCAGGCTGTCGGCCCGGATCACCGACAGGCTGTCGCTGGCGCTGTTGACGACGTACGCGTAACGGCCGTCCGGCGACCAGTGCAGGCTCAGCGGCTCCTTACCGACCGGGATGGTCGCCCGCACCGAGTCGGTCCGGGTGTCGATCGCGCAGACCGACGCGGCGGCCCAGTTCACGTTGATCAGTAGCGGGCGGCGCGGGTTCTGCTCGACGCTGTGCGGGGCCGCACCGACCTTGATGTTCTTGATCGGCTTCAGCGTGGCGGTGTCGACCACCGTGATGAAGTTGGACTCGTGGTCGGCGACGTACGCGCGCTTGCCGTCGAGTGAGAACGAGACGTAGTGCGGCTCGGGCGGCACGGTGATCTCGGTGAGCTGCACCATCCGCTTCGTGTCGATCACCGTGATCGTGTGCGAGTCGTGGTTGGGCACGTAGAGCCGGCTGCCGTCCGGGGTGACCGCGGGCAGGAACGGGCGGGTGCGCACCCGAATCGTCTTCTTGACCGTGTTGTCGGTGGTGTCGAGGACGCTGACCGCGTGCACGCTTCCGCCCCGCTGATCCCACAGGCTCACGTAGACGTAGCGCCCGTCGGGTGAGAAGGACAGGAACTGGGCCGGGCCGGGCATCTTGATGTCGCTCGTGGTCACCCGGTTGTCGCTGGTGTCGAGCACGGAGACGGTCTGGTTGCCGTCGGCGATGTAGAGCTGGTGGCCGTTCGGGGAGGCGGCGACGTAGTTGGGTGCGGTCGGGAGTTTCACGCGCGTACCGATGGAAGGAACCGCGACCGCCGCGGCAACCGTAGATGCCGGCGACGGGGAGGCCGCGACAGTGGGGGAGACGGCCGACGAGCGAGCGGCGCGAGCGGCCAGGAACCAGGTGCCACCCCCGACCATCATCACGACCACGAGCAGGATCGCCAGCCCGGTGAGCAGCCGCCGAGGCCGCCGAGTGCGTAAGGCGGCGGCGGGAGGCGGCGGCGGGACGACCGGCGGGGCCGCGACCGGGGGAGCCTCGCGCGGCGCGGCGGCGGCCGCCGCGCCCAGCGCCACCGCGTATTTCGGGTGCGCGTCGGCGACCGTCGGCCGCCCGATCTCCTCGGCGATCATCCGCTCGATCAGCGGGATCCGGGACGATCCGCCGACCAGCAGCACCGCCGACAGCTGATCCACCTCGAGGTGGGCGGTGTGCACCGCGCGCACCAGCGTGCCGATCGTGGACTCGATCGGCGCCCGGATCATCCCCTCGAACTCGGCCCGGGTGAGCGGGGCGAAGAACTGCCGGTGCGGCAACAGCACCGGGATGGTCGTCTCGGTGTCGGCCGAGAGCGCCTCCTTGGCCCGCACACACTCCTGCCGCAGGGCGGCCAGCGCGGCCGCCGCCTGCGGATCGGACAGGTCGAGCTCGGCCAGCGCGCCCCCGTACCGGTGGTTGATCCACTGCAGGATCGCCTCGTCGAAGTCGATGCCGCCGAGCCGCTCGATGCCGTCCGGGTCGCCGATCACCTCCACGACGCCGTCCCGTTTGCGCAGCACCGTGGCGTCGAAGGTGCCGCCGCCGAGGTCGTAGACGGCCAGCGTCTCGCCGTCGGACAGCAGCCGGGAGGCGCCGTAGTAGGCGGCCGCCGCCTCCGGCTCGGTCAGCACCACCTGGCTGCGGACCCCGGCGAGCGGCGCCACCTCGTCGAACAGCTCCCGCCGGTACGGGCCCCAGTTGGCCGGGCAGGTCAGCCCGACCCGGTCCGGCGGGCCGCCCTCGACCTTGCTCACCGCCTCCAGCACGTGCCGCAACTGGGCCGCCATCAGCGCGGTCACCTGGTGCGGCACGCCGCCGAGGACGATCGGGGTCGGGTCGCCGAGCCGCCGCTTGAAGCCGCGCTCGACCCGGTCGGGGTGGCTGAGCCCGCGCCGCTCGGCGGCCTCGCCGAAGACCAGGCCGGCCGACTCGTGCAGGTAGACGACGGCCGGGCTGACCACGGTCTGGTTGCCCAGCGTGCACATCTCGGTGCGGCCGTTGCGCGAGATTGCCGCCGCTACGAAGGTCGTACCCAGATCGACGCCGAGGTCGTAGCCCAAAGCACCTCCCAGAAGGTGTCCCCAGCTTCCCGGTCCGGCCCCGCCGTTGACCAGGCGGGCTACCCGTAAGAGGTAGGGCCTGCACCCCTGTCGGGGTGGGGCCGGGAACCAAGACAATGAGCCGATGAGCGCCCGGACCGAGCACTGGAACCGGCGGCGCGCGCTGGAGCGACAGCTGCACGACGGCCCGGCCCTGCGGATCGCCGCGCTCACCCTGCGGCTCGGGCTGCTCGCCGAGAAGGCGGGCGGCGACCTCCAGCCCGACATCGAGGATCTGCAGACCCAGCTCCACCTGGCCCTGGGCGAGCTGCGCGCGATCGCCGAGCAGATCTACCCGCCGCTGCTGCACACGGCCGGCCTCGGCCCGGCGGTGGTCGAGCTGGCCGGTCAACTCCGGATTTCCGTACGCGTGGACGCCCCGCCCGCCCGCTTCGACCCGGCGGCCGAGGGCGTCGCCTACTACGCCGTACGCGAGGTTCTCGAACGACTGCCACCGACCACCCGGACGGTGGACATCACGGTTCGCCGGGCGGCGGGCGGCCTTACGCTCGACGTCACCGGTCCTGGGGCGGGCGACGAGGGGGCGATCAGGGTGAGGATTCCGTGCGGGTAGCTCTGGCCGAGGACGGGGCGTTGTTCCGCGACGGCCTGGTCATGTTGCTCGAGGCGGCCGGGCACGACGTGGTCGGCTGCACCGCCGACGGCGACTCCCTGGTCCAGCTGCTGGCCGCCGAGCCGGCCGACGTGGCGATCCTCGACATCCGGATGCCACCCGAGCCGGACGGTGGCCTGGTCACCGCCGAGCGGTTGCGGGCCGCCCACCCGAAGCTCGGTCTGCTGTTCCTCTCCCACTACGCCGAGGCCCACTACCTGATGCGGGTCCTGCGGATCGGCACCGAGGCGATCGGCTACCGGCTCAAGGAGAAGGTCGGCAGCGTCGACGTCCTCGGCGACACGCTGGACCGGATCCGGGACGGCGAGATCGTGATCGAGCCGGTGCTGGCCCGGCGCCTGGTCGAGCAGCCGTCCGGGAACCGGCGCGACGTGGTGGCCGCGCTGTCGCCGCGCGAGCTGGACGTGCTGCGACTGATGGCCGAGGGCCGCTCGAACGGCGGCATCGCCGGTCAGCTGGTCCTGACCCCGAAGGCGATCGAGAAGCACATCGCCCACATCTTCACCAAGCTCGGGTTGCCGGCCGACGCGGCCGAGCACCACCGCCGGGTGCTGGCCGTGCTGACCTATCTGAGGTTGCACCAGGATGCCGCGTAGAGCGGCCGTCGTCCTGGTCGTCTATCTTCTGCTGAGCCTGGCCACCTTCGCGCGCTGGGTGCCGTTCGCCGTGGCCGCGGTGGCCGTGGCCGTGCTCCCCGCGCTCGCCCGGCCGGCTCCCGCCCGGCGGCCGCGGGACGCGGCGCTGCCCGGCCTCGCGCGCGACCTGGCCGAGGGCACGAAGGCCCGCCGGGCCACGATCTGGCTCGCGGTAGGCGAGAAACTGGTCGCCACCGCCTCGCACCCACCCTCCGATGTGGACAGGCCGGACACCGCCGAGAACCTGGCCGTGCTGCTGGCCCGGCCCGGGCTCGGCCATGTGGTGCCGGTGCTCGACCGGGCCGCGTTGCGGGCCGTGCTGTCGATCGAGAAGCCGGAGCTGCCGGTCACCCCGGCCGACCGGGTGCTGATGCAGGACGTGGCGACCGGGGCCGCGCTGCTGCTGCGGACGGTCGCGCTCAACGCCGAACTGGCCGACCGCGTGCGCGACGCCGACCGGCTCGCGGCCGAACTGGACACCTCCCGCAAATGCCTCGCGGAGGCCCGGCGGACCGAGCGGCGCCGGCTGCTCGGCGAGCTCACCCGGGCCACCTCGGGCCGGCTGGTCACCCTGCGCGGGCACGTCACGGCCGCCCGGGACGGGCTGGGCGATTCCCGTACGGCGGGGACCGCGCTGGCCACCGCCCGGACCGAGGTGGACGAACTGCTCGACCGGTTCCGGGTGATCGCCCGCGGGGTCTATCCGGCTGTCCTGCGCGGCCAGGGCCCGGGACCCGCGCTGGCCGAGATGATCGCCGACCTGCCGCGGCCGGTTCTGCTCACCGGCGACCTCGGGTTGCGGGTCGCGTGGGAGATCGAGTCCGCGGCGTACCAGGTCACGTCCGCGGTCCTGAACCTGCTCGGAGCCAAGCCCGGCCCCGGGATCGAGGTGCGGCTGACCCACGAGGACGGCCGGGTGCGGGTGCTCGTGCACGACCCGGCGCCGTCGGTGACGGCGCCGCACGTCCGGGACGTCCTGGTCGACGACATCGAGCGGCTGGTGGCGCTGGGCGGCGACGTGGACTGCCCGGACACCGAGGACGGCCTGCGGCTCACGGCGTGGCTGCCGGACCGCCTCGACGCGCTGCTCGACGGCGGGCCGGCCGCGTGACGGCAGGCCTCGTGGCCGAGGCGGTGTTCCAGACCGTCGTGCTGACCGGCTTGGCCCTGCTCCTGCTCGGGTATCCGCGGGCACCGGGCCGGGACGGTTCGCTCGTGGTCGCGGTCGGCTCGGCCGCGCTGGGTGCCGCCGCCGGGTGGGTGCTGCCGCCCGCGCGGAGCGGCGCCCTGCTGTTCGGGGCGGCGCTGCCCGCGCTCGCGATCGTCCTGTTGCGGCCGCGCGGCCGCGACGACCTGACCGGCGACGAACGCGCGCGCATCCGGCTGCTGTCCGCCCTGGTGGCCGGTCTGACCACGATCGCGGTCGCGGTGCAGATTCTGATCCGCGATCAGCCGGTGCTGCTGTGGGCCGGGCGGATCCTGCCGGTCGCGATCGCGGCCGAGATGCTGGTGGCGCGCCGGCGCGAGACGTTCCCGGCCGTCCGGCGCCGGCTGCGGGCCGGCCTGCTGACCGCGCTCGTCGCCACGCTGATCGGCGGCCTGTTCACCGAGCTGAACACCGTGGTGGTCGCGGCGATCGCCGCGGCGCCGGCCGCGTTGCTGCTGCACCCCGCGTACGCCCGCACGGGGCGCCTGCTCGACCGGTGGCTGGACGGGCCGCGGCCGACGCCGTACCGGGTGCTCGCCGAGATCGGGTCACGTATCGACCGGGGCGCGCCCGACCTGGACCGGGTCGCCGAGGCCGTGGGGCAGGCGCTGAACGCGCGGACGTGCCGGTTGACCGTCCGCCGCCCGGACCGCCCCGACCGGCGCTACACCTGGCCGGGCCCGGTCGCCGACGACGAGGCGCTGGTCACCCTGCCGGTCGAGGAGCTGGGCTGGATCGCCGTGGACCGGGCGACCGGCCGGGACGCCTACCGGCAGCGGCTCCTGGCCGACATCGCCGACAGCCTCGTCCCGGTGTTCGAGGCACACCGGCTCGGCATCGAGCTGGAACGGCAGCTCCGCGCCGTACGCTCGCACGCGGCCGAGATCGCCGGATCGCGCCGCCGGCTGGTCGCCGAGATGGACGCCGAACGCCGCCGCATCGAACGCGACCTGCACGACGGAGCCCAGCACCACCTGGTCTCCCTCCGGCTCGCGCTCGGGCTGGCCGAACACCGGGTCGCCACGGGCACAGCCGAGGAGGCGCTGGCGGCGCTCGACCGGGTGAGCGGGCTGATCGATGACGCGGAGGCGGTCATGGCCCGGACGGCGGTCGGGGTGAACTCGCCGCTGCTGGCCGAGAAGGGCCTGGTGGCGGCGCTGCGGTCGGAGCTCTCGGTCGAGGTCACGACGCGCGGCGACGTCGAGGCCCGGCTCCCGGAGGCGGTGGCCGAGGCGGTCTGGTTCTGCTGCCTGGAGGCGGTCGGCAACGCCCGGAAATACGCCGCCGGGGCGAGGCTGGAGGTCAGCGTGGTCCGGGCCGCCGACCGCCTGGAGTTCGGCGTGCACGACGACGGCCCGGGCTGGGACATGGCGGTCAACGACGGCTCGCCGGGCCGGGACGTGGCGGCGGATGGGGGCTCGCCGAGCCGGGGCATGCGCAATCTGGCGGCGCGGGTGCGGTCGCTCGGCGGGGTGCTGACGGTCCGGTCGGCGCCCGGCGAGGGCACCCGGGTCGACGGATGGATTCCGCTGCCCGACGAGTCGCTGGTCGCCGTGGTGCGGGCGGCGATCGCGGAGCATGGCGGCTCGCCCGAGGCGCGAAAGGTCGGCGACGAGCTGGACCGGGCGGCCGGCGGGACGCGCCGCGAACAGATCGTGGCCGCCGACGCGGCCCTGCGGGCGTTGCACGGGCTGAGCCACGGCTCGGCCGAGATGCGGCACCGGCTCGACCGGATCCGCTCCGGCCGGCACGAACTGGCCGAGGTGGCGGCGATCGACCGGCTGCGCGCGGACGGCGTCGGCCTGTCGGCTGAGGAGGCCGAGGAGGCGGCCCGCCTGCTGGGCGAATCCGGGGCGGATGGGCGCAGCCGGCTCGGCCTCGACCCGGACGCCGACCGGTCGGTCGTGCTCACCGCCGCCGGGCGGGCGCTGGCCGTCTGGCGGGGGCGGGCCTCACATCCGGCGACCGCCCCGCCCCTACGCGAACTCGCCGGCACCGTGGTCCGCTCGTGCGAGCGCCTATTGCACCAGCTTGCGGGCCCGTAGCCGCAGCTCGTGGACCGATTCGAGGTCGGTGTCGATGTCCTTGAGGGCCTGCTCGGGGCGCTGGCACTCGGCCGCCCGGTCGCGCATCGCCGCGGCCTCGGCCGACAGCCGGCGGGTCCGCTGCCGCACCGCGTCGCTGACCGCCGCGTGCAGTTCCTGCTCGACCGCCCGCACCGCGTCGCGGGCCTGCTTGGACAGCGTCATCCGGAACGTGTCGACGGCCGACCGCAGATCCCCGATCGCCTCCGCGTTACGCCGGCCGGCCTGCCGCTGGCGCTCGCCGGCCAGCGCGGCGCCGCCCATCGTCAGCGCGCCGAGGGCGCCCGCGGCCACGGTCAGCCAGAGTGGCAGATCGAGGCCGAAGACCCGCGGCAGCACCACGGCGATCATCATGCCGCCGTAGGTGGGCATGACGACCCCGAGCAGCCGGGGCGCGAGCGACTGGCGCTCCGGCCGGGCCGGCCGGGGACCCGGGGCGGCCGGCGGGTCCAGCGTGATCGTCGCCGTGGGCGCCGGGACGGTCAGGTCGAGTGTGGTGGCGAGCCGCTCGGCGACGGCCGCGGTCGCCGAGCGCAACATCTGCCGCAGTTCGCCGGCCTCGGCGGCCAGGCGGTCGCGGAGCCAGGAGACGGTCTCGTCGCCCGCCTCGATCCGGGACGTGCCCTCCTCGACGAGCGACCGCAGGCGCATCTGCACGGCGTACTCGAAATCGGAATCGAGCGCCGACAGCGCGTCGCCCAGCTGGCGTGGCCACCGGGCCGCGTGCTCCTCGAACCCGCGGCGCCGCCGCTCGGCGTGCCGCGACTCGGCGTCGAGCCGGGCGCCGCGGCCCGGCTCGACCAGGGCGGCCCGCCGGCTGCGGAGGTCCACCTCGAGCGACTCCAGCGCCCGTTCGATCGCGGCCGGCAGCTCGGTGGTGCCCGCCGCCCGCAGGCGGCGGGCCAGATCCGGTCGTGAGTTGGCCTCGGCCCCCTCGAGGACCAGCCGGACGATCTCGTCCCGTTCGCTGTGCTCAGTCGTGACCGTCATCGTGCACCTCCTCGGCCGGTCCGCGGGTGGGGTCAGTGGCAGAACGTGTTCCAGTGGTGGTGGCCGTGGTCGTCGTGGTGACCGTGGTGGCCGCTCCAGTCGTCGTTCCAGCGGTGGTCGTCGTGGTGGTCGTGGTGGCGGTGCTCGTCGTGGTGGCGCCGGCCCTCGTGACGGTCGTAGTCGTTGCGCTGGTAGTCGTTCTCGTAGCTGTCGGTCTCGTAGCTGACGTGGGTGTGAGTGCTGTGCCACATGGCGTTTGTCCTTGTCTTTGTCGTTGTGTTGCTGACAAGGACAATCCTGTCGAATCCGCGGCCGCCGGACGACCGAGCAGACCCCCGTCTTCGGGGTAGGGACAGCACCCCCGCCGGCTACAGCTCGGGTCGGACGATCGAGCGCGGCGTGAGGCCGAGACCGCGTACGTGTCCGGCGATCTCGCCCAGTGTCGCCACCCAGACGTCGGCGTGGGAGGTCACGTGTTCCATCAGGCGGCCGAGTTCGCGGGCCCGGGACGGGCGCCCGGTCAGGAACGGGTGGTTGGTCATGACCCAGCAGCCGCCGGCCTCGCGGAGCGCGTCGAACTCGGCCTGCCACAGCTCGCGGGCCTTGGCCGGGGTCTCGATCAGGCCGCTGCCGGAGATGTCGGGCAGGTAGCAGAACTGCTCCCAGTCGTCGAGGCTCCACTGGATCGGGATCTCCACGAGGCTGCGCGAGGAATCGACGCGCAGCTCGTACGGCTCGTCGGCGTCCATCAGGCTCGAGTCGTACAGAAAACCGCGCTCCGCCAGGAGCGCGGGCGTCCGCCAGGACAGATCCCACATCGGGGCGCGGTATCCCGCGGGGGTCACGCCGGCCGTACGCCGCAGCGCGTCCAGCCCGCGGTCGAGCGCCTCGATCTCCTGCGCCGGGGTGAGCCCGGTCGGCTGCTCGTGCAGGTAGCCGTGGTGGCAGATCTCGTGCCCGGCGGCGGCGATCGCCCTGACCGTCTGCGGGTAGCGCTCGGCGGTGTATCCCGGAACGAAGAACGTCGACCGGATGCGGTGCCTCTCGAGCAGGCCGAGAAGCCGCGGGACGCCGACCAGCGGGCCGTACGCCTGGTGGCTGATCACGCTCATCCGGTCGGCGTTGTGTGGGGCGTTCCACAGGATCGCCGACTCGGCGTCGACGTCGAACGTGAACGCGGCCGCACCGGTGAAGCCGGGAGGCCAGTTCATCGCATCGCCATCAGGGTCACGAACTCGTACGCCACGTTGGCCGCCGCGACCGCGGTGATCTCGGCGTGGTCGTACGCCGGTGCGACCTCGACGATGTCGGCGCCGACCAGCCGCAGCGGCTGGAGTCCACGAAGGATCGCGAGGAGTTCGCGGCTGGTCAGGCCGCCCGCCTCGGGGGTGCCGGTGGCGGGCGCGAACGCCGGGTCGAGCACGTCGATGTCGACCGACACGTAGAGCGGCGAATCGCCGACGCGGGCCCGGATCCGGTCGATGATGCCGGGAACGCCGATGCTGTCGACGTCGCGACTGTGGATGGCGGTGAACCCGAGCGCCTCGTCGTCGGCGAGGTCCTGCCGGTCGTACAGGGAGCCGCGGAGACCGACGTGGGCCGACCGGCCCTTGACGATGAGCCCTTCCTCGCCGGCCCGCCGGAACGGCGTCCCGTGCGTGTACGGGGCGTCGAAGTAGGTGTCCCAGGTGTCGAGGTGGGCGTCGAAGTGGACGAGCGCGAGCGGCCCGTGCTGAGCGTGCAGCGCCCGCAGCACCGGCAGCGCGACGGTGTGGTCGCCGCCGAGCACCACGACCGGCCGCCCGTCCCCGACGACTTCGGCGACGCCGTCCCGGATCTGGCCGAGCCCGGCCTCGATGTCGAACGGGTTGCAGGCGACGTCGCCGGCGTCGACCACCTGGGCGATCTGGAACGGCGCCGCGTCGAGGGCCGGGTTGTAGGGCCGCAGCAGCCGCGACGCCTGCCGGATGGCCGACGGGCCGAACCGGGCCCCGGGACGATAGGTGACGCCGGAGTCGAACGGTACGCCGAGGACCGCGACGTCGTAGGACGGCACGTCCTCCCGGCGCGGGAGCCGGGCGAAGGTGGTCAGCCCGGCGTACCGCGGAACCTGGAGCCCGTCGACCTGCCCGACGACGCCGTTTCCATAGTGGACATGTTGCTCGTTCACGCTTCCCCTTTTGAGATTCAGGCCCGGGTCCGGGTCTCGCCGCCGTTCACCTGGACGATCTGGCCGACCATCGCCTGGAGCCGGAAGTCGGCCAGCAGCGACACCGCGGCCGAGATCTCGTCCGGTGCCCCGATGCGGCCGAGCGGGATCGCCGTCGCATACCCGGCCTTGATATCGGCCAGTGGTAGCCCGGCCGCGTCGGCATCGACCAGCAGCTGAGGCGTGTCGATGACGCCGGGGGCGATCGCGTTGACGACGACGCCGTCCGGCGCGAGCTCGCGCCCGAGCGTCTTCACCAGGGCGATCAGCCCGGCCTTGGAGGCGGCGTACGCGGTCGCCTCGGGCCACCCGGTCACGCCCCACCCGCTGGAGATCACGATCACCCGGCCCTCGCCGCGGGCCCGCATGCCGGGCACGGCCGCGCGGATCAGGTGGAACGTGCCGGAGAGATTGGTGTCGACGACCCGCCACCAGTCGGCCGGATCGTGGTCGAGGAAGGGCGCCATGCTCATGTACGCATGGTTGGCGACCAGCACGTCGAGGCGCCCGAAACGCCGCTCGACCGTTTCGACGAGGGCGGCGACCGCGGCCGGATCGTGCATGTCGGCCGCCATCGCGACGCCGCCGGCCCGCGCGGCCACCTCGTCGAGGGCCGCGCTCGGCACCCGGTCGTTGACGACCACGGTCGCGCCGTCCGCCGCCAGCCGGGCGGCGTGGGCCGCGCCCATGCCCTGGGCGGCGCCGGTCACCAGGGCGACCCGGCCGGTGAGGTCAGTGGCACCCATTCAGATCACCGCTCCGGAGTTGGGGTTGAGGACCTCGCCGACGGCGAACGTCCCCTCGTCGAGCAGCCACGCCACGCACAACGCGACCTCTTCGGGGCTGGTCAGGCGGCGTACCGGCAGGGTGGCCAGATAGCCGGGTGCGCGCCACGGCGAGTCGGGGGCGAGCAGCGGGGTGTCGGTCGGGCCGGGCGCGACGGCGTTGACGCGTACGCCCGCCGGCGCGACCTCCGCGGCAAGGCTGCGGACCAGGCCGAGGATGGCGCCCTTGGCCGCCGCGTAGTGGGCGTCCTCGGCGCCGCCGCCGACCGCCAGCTCGCTGGCGATGGCGACGATCTGCCCGGACCGCCGGTCGAGCATGCCGGGCAGCGCGGCCCGGGTGAGGTTGGCCAGGCCGCCGAGGTGCACGTCGAGCATCCGCCGCCAGTGCTCCGGCTCGATCTGTTCGATCGGCCGCATCTCGTAGTAGCCGGCCACGCTCACCGCCGCCTGGACCGGGCCGAGGCCGGCGACCGCCTCAGCCACGGCGGCCGCGTCCCGGACGTCGATCTTGGCCGAGAAGTCACATCCGGAGACGTCCGCCAGGTCGAGGCCGGCCACCCGCCAGCCGCGGTCCTTCAGCTCGGCGGCGACCGCGGCGCCGATCCCGCTGGCCGCGCCGGTCACCACCGCGAGCGGGCTCACAGGCGCGCCTCCTCTTCCACCGGGATCGACGTCGCCGGGATGCGGCCGCGCATCGAGGTGAAGATCACCGCGCCGACGACGCCGAGGACCGCGACCGCGATCCAGACCGACCAGTCCAGGTAGCGGTCGGCGTTGACCGCCCGGGGCCAGGAGATGTTGAGGAACTCGAACGCCGCCCAGAGCACCGCGATCACGGTCAGCGGGAGCGACCACCGGCCGAGGCTGAACGGCCCCGGCTGCCACGTGCCGCGCAGCTGCACGGCCAGGGCGCCGACCAGGGCGAACAGGAAGGCCAGGAAGAAGCCGCCGGTGGTGAAGTTGACCATCAGCAGGTAGACGTTCGGGGACACGTTGCTGAGCAGGAACAGCAGCGCGCCGATCACCGTCGTGACGAGGATGGCGACGACCGGCTGTTTCTGCCCGCGGGAGAGCCGGGCCAGCAGCCGGGGCGCGGGCAGCGCGTTGTCGCGGGCGAACGCCCAGATCATCCGGGAGCCGGAGGTCTGCAGGGCGAGGAAGCTGGCCAGGAAGCCGAAGACGAACAGCACCTCGACCGGCCGGGCGATGCCGCTGCCCAGCGCGGCGGTCAGCGTGCCGTAGACCGGGTCGGCGACGTGGTTGGGGGCGTCCGGGGCCGAGGTCACGTCGCCCATGTTCGGGATGGCCAGGATGATCGCGAGGCTGGAGTACATGACCACGATCGCGATGAAGGTCAGCGAGAAGATGACCGCCTTGGGCAGGTTGCGCCGCGGCTCGTGCACCTCCTCGGCGATCGCGCCGGCGCTCTCGAAACCGACGAACGACCAGCCGATGAACGCCACCGCGACCAGGAACGGCCCGGAGAGCGAGAAGTAGCCGTGCCCGCCGTGGGTGAGCACCGAGAGCGGCTGGTGGCGGTGGAACAACAGCAGCCACGTGCCGAGGCCCAGCGACCCGATGACCTCGGCGACGATGCTCGCCGACATGAAGATCTTGAGGGCCTGGCGGCCGATGAGGTTCAGCGCCGTGCCGGCGATCAGGATCGCCGCCGCGATCCAGGATTTCTGGCCGGCGGTCGGTGCCTCGACGCCGAAGATGTTGGCCAGGAAGCCGGCCGCGCCGAGGGCGACCGTCGCCATCGCGATGACCAGGGTCCAGAGGTACGCCCATCCGGCGAACCAGCCGTAGCCCTTGCCGACCAGGCGCCGCGACCACTGGTAGATCGAGCCCTCCAGCGGCCACCGCGAGACCAGCTGGCCGAAGACCAGCGCGACCAGCAGCTGCCCGGCGAAGACGAGCAGGAAGCCCCACCAGAACGTGCCGCCGGCGACGCCGATCGCGAGACCGAAGATGCCGTACAGCGCCACGATCGGCGAGATGAACGCGAAGGCGAAGGCGAAGGACGACCACAGCGAGAACTCGCGCTTCAACACGTGGTCGGGATTGGTTGTCGAGGACTCGTTGCTCATCGGACCTCCGGGGATGGCATTCGGAGAAAGATCCCGGGGATATGAGGCAAAGCACAAGGTCAAACCCTTATTACGGTACGAGACGACGTGCGCGCGGTCGCAGGGTTGTACGATCCTCCAAAGGAGCAGCCCGTGCCGGACATCCCGCCGCCGACCACGCTGGCCGACCTCGTCGGCGAGCCCTCGCTCGAACTCCAGTGCGCCTATCCGGCGGCCGGACTCGACCGGCCGGTCCGCTGGGCGCACTCGACCGAGCTGCTCGACCCCTCGCCCTACCTGTCCGGCGGCGAACTGGTCTGCACCGTCGGGACCGCCGTCACCGGCGACGAGACCGCCCGCCGCTTCGTCGACGCGGTCGCCGCCGTGGGCGCCAGCGGCATCTGCTTCGGCACCGGCGACGTCCACGACAGCGTGCCCGAGGCGCTGCTGGCGGCCTGCCGGGCCCACGCGCTCCCCCTGCTCGTGGCGCCGTTCGGCCGGCCCTTCATGGCGATCAGCGAGTGGATCGCCGACCGTCGCGCGGACGCCGACGCCCACGCCCGCACCGCCGAGCTCCGGGCGGCCGAGCGCACCGGCGAGCTGATCACGCTCGTCGCCGAGCGCCTGGCCGCTCCCGCGGCGCTGGAACCGCTCGCCACGGCGGCCGGCCTGACCGCGTACGCCCTGGTCTTCTCCGCCTGGCCGGCCGGCGCCGTCCGGCGGCTCACCCGGTCGCTGGCCGGCGTGGCCGCCCTGTTCGGCGAGACCCCGGCCATGGCCTTCGCGGTCACCTCGTCCGACGCCCCGCTGCGCCGCGCCGCGGCCGAGCTGAGCCTGCCCTGCGGCTACAGCCGGACCGTCTCACTGGCCGAGGCCTCCCGCGCCCTGGCCGAAGCCCGGGCCGCCTTCGACCTGGCCCAGCGCCGCCACGACGGCGCGGTCGGCCCGGAAGGACTGGCCACATTGGAGGGTCTGCTGGCCCAGCAGCCACCGGACCGGCTGGCCCCGTTCGTCGACCGCCTGCTCGAACCCCTGCTGCGCTGCGACCGCGAACGCCGCACGCACTACGTTCCGACGCTGCGGGCCTTCCTGGCCCACAACGGGTCCCTGATCGATACCGCGCGGGCTCAATATCTCCACGTCAACACGGTCCGCCACCGCCTGGAGCGGGTCCGCGACCTGACCGGCTGCAACCCGCTCGAAGCGACCGCCCGCACCGACCTGCTGATCGCCCTGTGGGCCCACGACCACCTGGGCCCGACCCGCGGCTAGTGTCCTGAGTCGTTAAATTGTCAGTGGGTGCGGTGGTGAATGTGCCGTCTCCGACTGCGGTGCCGATCGTGCTCACCGACGACGAACACGAGCAGCTTCCGGCGTGGTCACGGCGCCCGACGAGTGCGCAAGCACTCGCGTGGCGAGCTCGGGTGGTGCTGGCCTGCGCCGCCCCGGGCGCGACACCGAACGGGCAGATCGCCGAGGAAGCGACCGCCGACGCCGCCGTCGAGCAGGTCATGACGACCACGCTGGAGACCACGCCGAAGGACGCCACCCACTGGTCGACCCGGTCGTTGGCGGCCGAGGTCGGCCGGTCACAGTTGCCGTTGTTGCCCGGAACCCGGCGCGGGGCCGCCACGATTACGTGCGGGCCGGCACCTCCGGCCTTCACGCCGGGCTGAACCTGGCCACGGGCAAGGGTATCGGCTTGCTGCACGCCCGGAGTTCAAGAAGTTCCTGCAAACCCTGGACCGCGACGTCCCCGCCGACCGGGATGCAACGCCTCAACCCACAAACCCCGGCGATCAAACGGTGGCGACTGGATCGGGACCTGGAACGACAACCCCCGGCCCCGCATCTGGACCAAAACCGCCGACCAGATCCTCGAATCCGGCGCCCGCTACCGCACACGCGTCAACGACTCACGACTCTAGGTCTTGGATATCCAGGTGGGGTGGGCCAGGACGAAGTTGTCGAGCGTGTCGCTCTTGGCGTTCTCGAACATGGTGATGCTGTCGGGGTAGAGGCCCTCGGACTCGCCGACGCCCGGCGGGGCCTGGTCGCCCGGGATCGGGTCGTACTTGCCGCCGTTGGTCTTGATCGTGACGATCTTGTCCGGGTTGATGTCCTTCATGCCCAGCGCCCAGTCCTCGAGCGAGATGCCGCCCAGGAAGACGGTCATGGCCTTGCCGATGGAGTTGAGCAGGGTGGGCAGCTTGGTCGGCGACTGGAGGCCCTGGCTCACGGCCGTCTTCATGATCGCCTTGATCAGCTGCTGCTGGTGCCGCTGGCGGTCGTAGTCACCCTGGTTGTGGGGCTCCAGCAGGTCGCGTTGGCGGGCGAAGTCGAGCGCCTGGGTGGGGTTGAGGCACTGATTGCCGATCTTGTAGCGGTTCGGCGTCACGCCCGGGACCGGGCGCGGGTTGGTGCCCGCCGCGGTCGTCGTGTACGGCACCGCCTGCTTGCCGTCCTTGGTGTGACCGATGTGGATCGAGGTCACGTTCTGGTCGACGTACAGGCAGACCTTCTTCAGGACGCCGAGGATGTCCTTGAAGCCGTCATAGTTGATGATCGCGGCCGCATCGGGCTTGATGCCGAAGCGCTGCTGGATCGTGTTGGCCAGCAACGTGGTGCCGTGCGTGATGGCGTCGTCACCGTCGAGCTGCATGCTGCCGAACGCGAAGGCTGCGTTGATCTTGTTCATGCCACCGGCGTACTTGTATTTGCCGTTGTTGAACGCCGGGATCTGCACCAGGAAGTCGCGCGGGATCGACAGCATGTACGCCCGGGAATGGTCGGCCGGGATGTGCAGCAGGATGATCGAGTCGGTGTGGCTCGCCTTGCCGGTCTTCGACCAGCTGGGGCGCGTGTCGAGGCTGGCCAGCAGGATGTTCTTGGCGCCCTTGATGGAGACGTTCTTGCCCGCCGTGCCGTCCGGGCCCGACCCGAGGTCGTGGTCGGGAATCGCCGCGTCGGCCTTGGCCACCGCGACCTTGGCCGTCGTGAACGCGGCGCCGCTCAGGACGACCAGGACGAGTCCGGCCGCTAGAGAGACGCGCGCCCAGATCGACGATTTCCTGCGTTTGGCGCGCTGTTCGATCGACACGGTTTGGGTCCTCCCCGGCTTTTGTCCGGCGGACTCTAGCCGATCACGTCGACCGGCCGGAAAGCGCCTACGGATGCTGCGCGCCCAGCGCTTCCACGTAGACGCTGTAGAGGGACCGGCTCGCCGTCATGAACAGGCGGTTCTTCTTCACGCCACCGAACACCAGGTTCGAACACGTCTCCGGCAGGTGGATGCGGCCGAGCAGCGTTCCGTCGGGCGCGTAGCAGTGGACCCCGTCGAACCCGGCCCCGCCGTCGCCGGCCGCCGCCCACAGATTTCCGTCCCGGTCACAACGGATCCCGTCCGAGCCGCCCGGTGCCATGTCCACGAAGACCCGGCCGTCGACCGGCCGCGTGCCGTCCATGTCGAAGACCCGGATGTGGCCGACGTCGACCACGTAGAGCCGGGTCTCGTCCGGCGAGAAGCACAACCCGTTGGGCCGCGACATGCCCTCGACGACGGGTGAACCGGCGCCGGTCGACGGATCGATGCGCCAGACGTACCGGCCGATCTCCTCCTCCGCCCGGTCGCCCTCGTAGTTGCCGGTGATGCCCCAGCCCGGATCGCTGAACCAGACCGCTCCGTCGCGGCTCACGATGACGTCGTTGGGCGCGTTCAGCGGCCGTCCGTCGTACGAATCCATGAGCACTGTGATCGTGCCGTCGTGGTTGGTGCGGGTGACCCGGCGGGTCAGGTGCTCGCAGGTGACCAGCCGGCCCACCAGGTCGCGGGTGTTGCCGTTGGCGTTGTCGGACGGCTCCCGGAACGGCTCGACCCGGCCCGTGCGCTCGTCCCACCGCAGGATCCGGTTGTTGGGGATGTCGGAGAACAGCAGGTAGTGGCCGTCGCCGAACCACACCGGTCCCTCCAGCCAGCGGCCGCCGGTCCACAGCCGCTCGACCACCTCGTGCCCGACGACCAGGCCGGCGAACCGGGGGTCGACGATCTCGATGGCCGGATCGGGAAACCGCACGATCGTCCGGTCCGCGTCCCACGCATACACGGCGTCACCCCCTGCCCACGTACGGCATCTTGGTTGCCATCACGGTCATCGTCAGCACATTGGCGTCCAGCGGCAGCGACGCCATGTACCGGACCGCCCGTGCCGCCTCGGTCATGTCCATCACCGGCTCGGGCCGGACGCTGCCGTCGGCCTGCATCGTGCCCGTGACCATTTCGGTGGCCATACCGGTGCCCGAGCCGGTCGCCGCGTTACCGATGTCGATCTGCCCGCACGCGATGTCGTACGGCCGCCCGTCCAGCGCCGTCGACCTGGTCAGCCCGGTGATCGCGTGCTTGGTCGCCGCGTACGCGATCGACCGCGGCCGGGGCGTGTGCGCCGAGATCGACCCGTTGTTGATGATCCGCCCGCCGGGCGGATCCTGGCTCCGCATCACCCGGAACGCCTCCCGGGTGCACAGGAACGCGCCGGTCAGGTTGACCGCCACCACCCGGTTCCAGTCGGCCAGCGACAGCTCGTCCAGCTCGACCCCGGGCGCCGACGTGCCCGCGTTGTTGAACAGCAGGTCCACCCGCCGGTGCCGGGCCACCACGGTCTCGAACAGCCGCCGCACCCCCGCTTCGTCGGTCACGTCGGTCGGCACCGGATCGATGCGGTCGGTCCCGGCCGCCACCTCGTCCAGCGCCTGCGCCCGGCGCCCGGCGATCACGACCAGCCACCCGTCGGCCGCCAGTTCCCGCGCGGTCGCCGCCCCGATCCCGCTCCCGCCGCCGGTCACGACGGCCACTCTGCCACTCATGAAAGATCATCCTGCCATCCGGAGGCCGCCTCTAATATGGACTCATGCCAATCGATGTCGCCGCGCTCACCGCGGCGAGCGGAACCGAGCTGGCCGAGATCTTCGCCGGCCTTCATGAGGCGGGACCCGTCCATCAGGCCCGTTACCACGACGTCGACATGTGGCTGGTCACCGGCCACGACGAGGCACGCAAGCTGCTCACCGACGCGCGGCGCTTCTCCAACCGCGAGTCGTACGCGAATCCGGCCGCGCAGGCCTCCCCGATGCTCGTGCATCAGGATGTTTCCGGCCTGCCGCCGATGCTGCCGTTCCTCGACCCGCCCGACCACACCCGGCTGCGGCGGCTCATCAACAGGGTGTTCACGCCGGCCCGGGTCGAGCGGCTGCGGCCCTCGGTGCAGCAGATCGCCGACGAGCTGCTCGATGCCATGGCCACGCGGGACGAGTGCGACCTGGTGCGCGACTTCGCCTTCCCGCTTCCGGTGTCGGTGATCATGCGGCTGGTCGGGGTGCCGGCCGAGCGCGGCGAGGACTTCCACCGGTGGGCGGGCCTGTTCGCGACCGGCGATCCGGAGAAGATGCCGCTGGTGCCGGCCGCGATGGCGGAGATGCTGGCGTTCGCCGGGTCGCTCGTCCGGCAGCGGCGGGCCCAACCGGAAGACGATCTGTTGAGTGCGATGGTCACCGCGACCGAATCCGGTGAGGCGATGACGCCCGAGGAGGCCGCGGCGATGGTGTTCGCGCTGGTCGCGGCCGGTCACGAGACCACGCTCAACCTGATCGGCAGCGGCATGCTGACGCTGCTCGACAACCCGGCGATGCCGGCCGCCCTGCGGGATGACCTGTCCGGCGTCGACGCGGCGGTCGAGGAGTTGCTGCGCGTGGACGCCCCGGCGAAAATGACCGCCTTCCGGTACGTGGTGGAGGACGTCGAGCTGGCCGGCACGCGGATGCGCGCCGGCGACGTGGTCGCCGTGCTGCTCGCCGCGGCCAACCAGGATCCGCGGCGCTTCTCCGGCGGCGCCTGCCCGCACCTGGCCCCGGAAACGGGAACCCCGCACATCGCGTTCGGCGCCGGGGTGCACTTCTGCGTCGGCGCGCCGCTGGCCCGGCTGGAGGCGCGGATCGCGTTCCGCGGGCTGCTCGGGCGCTTCACCGACTTCGAGATCACGGTGCCGCGTGACGAGCTGCGGTGGAAGGCGAGCCTGTTCGTGCGGGGGCCGCTGAGCCTGCCGATGAGGTACCGCCTTCGCTGAGACGGCGATCAGCCCCGGGCCAGCGTGAGCAGCCGGTCGAGCACGTGGTTGCCGTCGGTGCGCAGGCCGTTGTGCAGATATTCGTCGGTGAGCCACCGGTGCAGGCCGGGCAGCAGGTCGGCCGTCTCTTCCGAGAACCGCCGGATCACGTACGGGTCGTCGGCGTAGATGATGGCCGCGCACGGCACGTCGACCTGAGCCAGCACGTCGGCGTCGTACAGGCGTGGCCATTCGTGTTTCGCCAGAGCCTGGGCGACCTCGCGGTACGGCCGGAGCCCCGGCACGTCCTCGAAATGCCAGGGGTAGAGGTGCTCGGCGGTCAGCAGGAGGGAGTCGCCGGCGAAGTCCCCGCGTTGAACGCGGTCGGCGGACCATCGGGTGGCCCCGCCGTCGGCATAGCTGGACTCGTGCAGGACCGCGTAGATCGGGTTGCGGGAGCCGAACGGCAGCATCTCGGCGACGTCGTGCCGGAACGCCGGAGAGGCGAAATCCAGCTCGAGCACGTGATGCACGTTCTCCGCGCCGCCGTCCATGCCCAGATGGTGGCCGATGGTGCGCATCAGCCGCCGCGAGATCGGCTCGCCGCCGGGCGCCCGGACCTCACCGGCGTCGCATCGGTCGAGCAACTCCCGCAGCCGGGCGGCGTCGTGCGGGAACCTCCGGTGATAGCGGCGGTTCAGCACGCGCATCGCGTCGTAGGCGGCCGAGTAGACCTCGTCGACCGGGCGCCCGACCGGCGGTAGGCCGCCGGTGAAGAGCACCTCCCGAAGGCTGTCCGGGGCGGCGCACAGGTAGTGCAGCGCGGTGTATCCGCCGAACGACTGGCCGAGAAGGCTCCACCGCCGGGCGCCCAGATGTTCGCGCAGGCACTCGGCGTCCCGCACGATCGCATCGGCCCGGAAGTGGGTCAGCCGTCGAGCGTCCGCGGCCGCGTCCGGACCGGGGTCCCCGTAGGGCGTGGATCGTCCGGTGCCGCGCTGGTCGAGCATGATGACCCGGAAGTCCTCCAGGGCCCGTTCGAGCCAGGCCGGGGACATCGGACGGGACGACGGCCGTGGTGCCTCGAAGCCCGGGCCTCCCTGGAGGTAGACCAGGTAGGGGAGATCTCGCCCGTTCGCCGCCGCGATCTCCCGCGCGTAGACCTCGATGGTTGGCCCGTCGGCCTGATCGTGGTCGAGCGGGACCGTGATGACGTGGTCGGTCAGCAGCATCCCGGAATCCTACGGCCGTGGCCGCCACCTCGCCGCGTGTTGCAACTTTCGCGCATCGTCGTCACTTTCGGTCGGTGTGCCCGGTCCGCCGTGCTCGTGACTTCTCCGCCCTGTCACCGCCGGTGCGGAATTGTTACACGGAGCGTCCTCTTCATGACGATGAATATCTTGACATGCACATGTATCACTTCCTAGCTTAGGCGTCATATTCCGGAAACACTCCGAAAGTTTCGGACCGAAAGGTGGGCCTCATGGCACCTGATAGGACCCTCGCTGTGGCTGCCGTGCTGGCGTTGAGCGCCCTGAGCCTGGCCGCCTGCGGAGGAAGCGACGACGACGGCTCCGGCTCGGGCGGCAACGTCACGATGCAGCTGTGGGAGAACGCCACGACCGGTCCCGGCAAGGCGTTCTGGGACAAGGCCGCGGCCGACTTCCACACCGCCCACCCGAACGTCACGATCAAGATCCAGGCGGTTCAGAACGAGGACCTGGACGGCAAGCTCCAGACCGCGTTGAACTCCGGCTCCGCGCCCGACATCTTCCTCCAGCGCGGCGGCGGGAAGATGGCCGCGATGGTCGAGGCGGGCCAGCTCAAGGACATCACCGGCGACATCACCGCGGCGAGCAAGCAGGCGGTGGCCGGCGCGGCCCTCAAGACCGGCGAGGTCGACGGGAAGGCGTACGCCGTACCGATCTCGATCCTGCCCGGCGGCTTCTGGTACAGCAAGGACGTGTTCAAGAAGGCCGGAATCGAGACCCCGCCGACGACGCTGGACGGGCTCGACGCGGCCGTGACCAAGCTCAAGGCCAACGGCACGCCGATCGCCCTCGGCGGCAAGGACGCGTGGCCGGCCGCCCACTGGTACTACTTCTTCGCCCTGCGCGCCTGCAGCCAGGCCACGCTCGACGCCGCGGCGAAGAGCAAGACCTTCAACGACCCGTGCTGGACGAAGGCGGGCAACGACCTCAAGACGTTCGCCGATACCAAGCCGTTCGCCGCCGGCTTTCTGACCACGTCGGCCCAGCAGGGCGCGGGAAGCTCGGCCGGCCTGGTGGCCAACCACAAGGCGGGCATGGAGCTGATGGGCGCCTGGGACCCGGGGGTGATCGCCTCCCTGACCAAGGACGCCAAGCCGTTGCCCGACCTCGGCTACTTCCCCTTCCCGGCGGTCCCCGGCGGACAGGGCGACCCGGCCGCGATCATGGGCGGCGCGGACGGTTACTCGTGTTCGGCCCACGCCCCGAAGGAATGCACCGACTTCCTCAACTACCTGCTGACCAAGGATGTGCAGGAGGCCTACTACAAGGGCTTCAACGCGCTTCCGGTCAATAAGGACGCGCAGGGTGCGGTCACCGAGGACTACCTCAAGGCGGTGCTCGACGCCTACAACAAGGCGCCGTACGTCTCGCAGTGGCTGGACACGGTATACGGCCAGAGTGTCGGTAACGCGCTCAACGTCAGCGTCGTGAACATGCTCGCCGGCAAGGGAGACGTCGCCGGCATCATCAAGGCCGTGAACGACGCAGCCAAGAAGGGCTGAGAGGAAGCCGAGCGATGAGCAGCAACTTCGGTGGCGAGAGCTCAGCGGTCACTGAGGATGCGCCCGGCATCGGCCGGCGGGAGGGGGGTGGCGTGCAAGCGCCACCTCCGCTCCGTCCGATTCGGCGCGGAATCGGTTGGGCACAACGTCTGGAGATCGCGGCGCTGTCCGGTCCGGCGATCCTGGTGTACCTCGGCTTCGTGATCTTCCCGGTCCTGATGGCCGCGTACTACGGCTTCTATCGGTGGAAGGGGTTCGGTGTGCCGACGAACTTCGTCGGCCTCGAGAACTACAAGACCATTCTTCAGGACTCGCCTTTCCTCGCGGCGCTGGAGCACAACGCGCTGATCGTCGCGCTGTCGCTCGTTCTCCAGGGCCCGGTCGCGATCTTGCTGGCCCTGCTGCTCAACCAGAGGATCCGTGGCCGGTCCCTGGTCCGGGTGCTCATCTTCGTCCCGTTCGTGATCTCCGAGGTCATCGTCGGGACGGCCTGGAGTCTCATGCTCCAGACCAACGGCGCCGTCAACGGTCTCCTGAACTCGATCGGCCTCGGCTCACTCAGGCAGGACTGGCTGGCCAACCCGAAGCTCGCGCTCTGGACCTTGATGATGATTCTGACCTGGAAGTACATCGGCTTCGCGGTGATCCTGTTCCTGGCCGGAATGCAGAACATCCCGGAGGAGCTGTCCGAGGCCGCGGCCGTGGACGGCGCGTCGTACTGGCAGATCCAGCGGCGGATCACCCTGCCGCTGCTCGGGCCGACCATCCGGATCTGGGCGTTTCTGTCGATCATCGGCGCGTTACAACTGTTCGACCTCGTCTACATCATCTGGGGTCAGTACATTGCGGCGACCGCCGGAACCTCGACGATGGCGACGTACATGGTCACCGAGGGCCGCAACGCCGGCAACTACGGATACGGCAACGCGGTGGCGGTCGTCCTGTTCTTCATCTCGTTGGCCATCGCGCTGGTGTACCAGCGGTTCGTTCTGCGCCGGGACACCGAGGGCGCACTCACCGAGGGGCGGTAGACATGGCGATGACAGCCGCGGCCCGGCGCGGGCGCAGGCGCGACGGCGGTTGGGGCAACCCGGTCATCTACCTCGCCGCGCTCTTCCTGATCGGCTTGATGCTCGGACCCGTCCTCTACATCATCCTCGGCGGGTTCCGCACCAACTCGCAGATCACCGTGGACCCGGCGGGCCTGCCGCATCCGTGGAGGTTCGGCAACTACGGCGACGTGCTGACGAGTGAGACGTTCTGGCGGCAGGTCGGCAACTCGACGATCGTGGCCGTCGCCACGACCGTCGGCGTCGTCGTGCTGGGGGTCATGGCCAGTTACGTCCTGGCCCGATACCGGTTCCGGGGCCGCGGAGCGATGTACGCGCTTTTCGCCGCCGGCCTGATGTTCCCGGTGACCGTCGCCATCACGCCCCTGTACATCCTGGTGAAGAACCTGGGGCTGGTGAACACCCTGCCCGGCGTCATCCTTCCCCAGATCGCCTTCGGGCTGCCCACGACCATCATCATCCTGGTCCCGTTCCTGCGCGCGATTCCCAAGGAGATCGAGGAGGCCGCGGCGATCGACCGCTGCAGCCGGCTCGGCTTCTTCTGGCGGATGGTGCTCCCGCTTTCGGTGCCGGGCCTGATAACCACCGGGATCCTCGCGTTCATCGGCAGCTGGAACAGCTACCTGTTGCCGCTGTTCATCCTCAACGACCAGGACACCTTCACGCTGCCGCTGGGCGTGCAGGCTTTCGCGTCGCAATATTCGGTCGATACCGCGAAGGTGCTCGCGTTCACCTCCCTGTCGATGATTCCGGCGCTGGTGTTCTTCAGCCTGTTCGAGCGCCGCATCGTCGGCGGGCTCACCGGCGCGGTCAAGGGGTGATCCGGTCCGGCGACCGCGACATGCGGAGCGGGTTCGCGACGTATGGCTCATGCCCCCTGTCACGGGATGCCGTAAGCTGCTTTTCCTAAAGCGCTTTTTGGGGGACCGGGGCGAGGCTGACGCGGTGGGGCAACGAGACGACGGCGGGGCACCGGCGGCCGGGCACCGGGTCACGATCTACCAGGTGGCCGAACGGGCGCAAGTCAGCATCTCGACCGTATCGAATGTGCTGAACAAGCCCGAGCGGGTCAGCGCCTCGACGCGCGAGCGGGTTCTCGCGGTCGTCGACGAGCTCGGATTCATGCCGAAGGTCCAGGCGGTGAGTCTGGCCCGCCGCGGTACGGGCCGGGTCGGTGTGATGGCCCCGTTCACCTCGTACGGTTCCTACCTCCGGCGCCTCGCGGGCGTGCTGACGGCCGCGACCGAGCTGGAGATCGACGTCCTCGTGTTCGATCACGAGTCGGCGGCCCTCGCCTCGTCGCCGGTGCTGGCCAGCATGCCCATTCACGGCCGGCTGGACGGTCTCATCGTGATGGGTCTGCAGATCGAGGTGGGTATCGCCGAACGGCTGCGGGAGCGGGGGCTTCCGACCGTCGCCGTGGACGCCGACAGCGAGCTGTTCAGCCGTGTCGTCATCGGCGACAACGACGGTGGCCGGCTCGCGGCGCGTCATCTGATCGCCAGGGGCTACCGGTCGACCGGCTACCTGCTCGAGCGGCAGGTCTCGGATTACGAGTCCCAGGCGATCAAGCGCCTCGCCGGGTTCCGTGATGTGGTGTCGGCGGCCGGCGGCACGGTGAAAGTCGCGACCAGTGAGAACTCGGTCGAGGGCGCCCGGCGGGCGGCCGGCGAGCTGCTCGACGGCGAGGACCGGCCGCGCGCCGTCATGGCGCACCACGACGCGCTCGCGGTGGGGATCCTGTTGGCGGCGCGGGATCGCGGGCTGCGGGTGCCGGAGGATGTCGCGGTGATGGGCTTCGACGACGGTGAGGCCGCCGCGGCGGCCGACCTGACCACGGTCCGGCAGCCGTTCGAGGAGTCGGGCAGCACGGCGCTGAGCGTCCTGCTGAGCCACATCGGCGGCGCGGCGCTGCGATCGACCACGATGCTCGATGTTCAGGTGGTCGAACGCTCCACGACCTGAGCGGCCGCCGGTTCCACGCCGATCGCGGCCCGCGCGGTGGTCCCGGCGCGACACGATAAAAGTGCTTCTATAAAAACGCTTGACTCCATCGTGCCGATGCGGTTTCGTGCTTGTGACAAACCTGCTCGGGTGCGCCTAACCGCAGGTAGACGCCGTGCCGAAGCCTCGGAGCGGCGGGGGTCCGGGCGCTCGACCACCGATCGGAGGCAACCGTGAGCCTGGACGAGGCGGTGCGGCGGTTCCTGGACACGAAGCCGGACTCGGGCAGCCCGCGGCTACCGATCGGTGAGCGGCGGTCGATCATCAACCAGGGTTCCGACCGGCTGTTCGGCATGTTCGGCGAACCGGTCGCCGCCGTGTACGCGGAGGACGACGTCGAGGTGACCCGAGCCGGTGGCCCGCTGCGGGCCCGGGTGTACCGGCCGAGTGACGCCACCGGGCTGCCCCTTCACGTCTTCCTGCACGGCGGCGGGTTCTGGCTGGGCTCCGTCGACGAACGCGTCAACGAGGCGATGTGCCGGCAACGGTGCCGGGACGCCGGGTGCGTCGTCGTCGCCGTCGAATACCGCCTGGCACCGGAACATCCGTTCCCGGCCCCGGTCGAGGACTGCTACGCGGCGCTGCGGTGGGCCGTCGAACACGCCCGCGAGATCGGCGCGGATCCCGCCGTGGTCTCCATCGGTGGTGTCTCCGCCGGGGCCAATCTCGCCGCCGCGGTCGCCCTCCTCGCCCGCGACCGCGGCGGCCCGGCGCTGTGCCTTCAGGTGCTCGAGGTCCCGCCACTCGACCTGACCCTGGACACCATGCGCGCCTCGGGAGTCGGCGGCGGCTACGGCATCACCGTCGACGAGATGCGTCTGTGCGCCGACCTCTACCTGCGCTCGCCGGCCGACGCCCGCGACCCCCTCGCGTCGCCGCTGCTGGCCGGGGAGGTGGCCGGATTGCCGCCGGCCCGGATCCAGTGCGCGCAGTTCGATCCCTTGCGCCTCGACGGCGAGCGGTACGCCCAGCGGCTCCGCGCCGCGGAAGTCCCCGTCGCCCTCCACGTCTATCCCGGCGCCGTGCACGGGGCCCTCGCGCTGACCGGCACCTGGCCGCCCGCCCGCACCTGGCACCGCGACGTCGTCGCATCGCTGCGAGAGGGCCACACGAACCGCGCCACCCACGTCGCCCATCCGCAGTAACCACCCCCCGATCCAGGAGGCCCGACATGTCTCACCCGATAGTCAGCCGGCGCTTGACCGGCCGGAAACGACCGTTGCTCGCCGTCGCGGCACTCGCCGGTGCGCTGGCCGCCTCGGCCTGCAGCGCGCCCGGTGGTGACTCCGGCACCGCCGCGCCGGCGGGCAGCACGGCAGCCGTTGCGACATCCTGCGGGAGCGCCCCGGTCACCCTCAAGGGCTACTTCGAGACCGGTTTTCCTCTCCCGAAACAGCTCACCGATGAATTCACCAAGCAGTTTCCCAACGTCAAGTGGGACATCCGGGAGGACCAGTTCGCCGTCATCACCCAGAACGCGCCCCGGGTCCTCTCCGACGACCCGCCGGATCTGATGCGCCTTCCCCAGGTCTCCGAACTGGTCAAGGACAACCTGTTGAAGAACCTCGACGGCTATGCCGGCGCGTACGGCTGGGACAAGTGGCCGGCCTCGCAACTGGCGCAGATGCGGGTCGGTCCGACCGGCGAGCGCGGTGACGGCCCCCTTTACGCCCAAGGGCTGAACTTCAGCATGACCGGCCTGTTCTACAACAAGAAGCTGGCGGCGCAGATCGGCATGACGCAGCCGCCGGCCACGCTGGCCGACCTGGACGCCGCACTGCAGAAGGCCAAAGGTGCCGGGATCACCCCGATCGATCAGTTCAACGGCGGTGCGACCGGCGGCCTCGCCTTCCCGCTGCAGAACCTGATGGCCGCCTACGGAGACGCCGGGCCGATCAACGACTGGATCTTCCAGAAGAAGGGCGCCACCATCGACACGCCCAGCAACCTGCAGGCCGTCCAGCACCTGCAGCAGTGGATCAAGGCGGGCTACTTCGCGTCCGACATCAACTCGCAGGACTACGCGACGATGATGAGCCGCTTCATCGCCGGCAAGAGCCTGTTCATCTTCGACGGGGACTGGGAGTCCGGCAACCTCGACAAGCAGATGGCCGGCAACGTCGGGTTCTTCCTGATGCCCTCGCAGACCGCGGGTGGTAAGCAGGCCGCGATGTCCGCCCCACTGACGTACGGCATCAGCACCAAGGCCCCGCACGCGGACTGCGCCGCGTTCTTCCTCAACTGGGTGGCGACCAACCAGAAGGCCCGCGACATCGACGTGTCGGTGGGCGGCTCGCACCCGATGGGCCCGTCGGACGCCTACATGCCGCCGGTGAAGCAGGGCACCGTCACCGCGGCCACCCTCACCGCCGGCGCGAAGATCGGTCAGGACAACGGGGCGATGGACTTCATCGCCAACGCCACCGGCGCGATCTACGCCAAGAGCTGGACACCGCAGCTGCAGAAGCTGGTCGCCGGACAGCAGACGCCGGACCAGCTGCTCAAGTCGGTGCAGAAGGACTACGAAAGCCAGGTCAAGGGCTGACCACGGTGAGACCTTCCGCGCAATCGACGTCGACGACTGCTCCGGGGCGGCGCTCGCGCCGCCCCGGGGCGTGGCTGGGCTGGCTGTTCGCCGCTCCAGCGGTCGTGGTGTACGCGACCTTCGTGCTGCGGCCGCTGCTGCTCACGATCCAGTACTCGCTGTACGACTGGGACGGCATCGGCCCGTCGACCTGGGTCGGGCTGGCCAACTACGGCCGGCTGTTCACCGACCGGGACCTGCTCGATCCGATCCTGCACGCGTTCGAGCTGATCGTGTTCTTCAGCTTCGTACCGGTGATTCTCGGACTGCTCGTGGCGTCGACGATCCGGCGGATCGCGGAGAGCCGGCTCGCGCTGGTCGCCCGGACGGTGCTGTTCCTGCCGCAGGTCATCCCGCTGGTGGCGGCCGGCATCATGTGGAGTTGGCTGCTGTCGTCGACCGGGCTGGTCAACGAGATCCTCCGGGCGGTCGGGCTGGGCGGCCTCACCCGGGCCTGGCTGGGTGACTTCGGCACCGCGCTGCCCGCGGTCGGGGTGATCGGGGCCTGGGTGCTGGTCGGCCTGTGCACGCTGCTGCTGCTCGCCGGCATGAGCAAGATCGACGCCGCCCTGTACGAGGCGGCCCGGCTCGACGGCGCCGGACCGGTGCGCGAGTTCTTCTCGATCACGCTGCCCGGCCTGCGTCAGGAACTCGGCGTCGCGGTCACGGTGACCATGATCGCCGCGCTGGCGAGCTTCGACGTCATCTACGTCTCCACCCAGGGTGGCCCCGGCAACGCCACGATGGTGCCCGGCCTGGAGATCTACTACCTGGCCTTCTCCGAGCGGAAGGTCGGCGTGGCGTCGGCGCTGGCCGTCGCGCTGATGGTCCTCGTCCTGGCCTGCATCCTGCCCATCCAACGCTTCACCAGAGACGGAAACCGATGATCGTCGCACGTCGTGAGACCCTGACCGGGCGGGTCCTGCTGATCCTGCTGATGACGATAACCGTGGTGCCGTTCGTCAGCCTGTTCGTCACCGCCCTGCATCCGTCGGGCACCTATCCGGAAGGCCTGTCCTGGCCGGCGCATCCACAGTGGAGCAATTTCACCGGCGCGTTCCGGGCCGCGCACATGAGCGAGCTGCTGCTGTCGAGCGCGCTGATCGTGCTCGGTGTGGTGCCGGCGTCGCTCCTGCTCGGCACGATGGCCGGGTTCGCCTTCGGGCATCTGCGGATGCCCGGCCACCGGATCGGGTTCCTGGCTTTCGTCCTCGGCCTGACGCTGCCCTTCGAGGGCATCATCACGCCGCTGTACTACCAGGTCCGGGACATGGGTCTGCTCAACACGCGGTGGGCGATCATCCTGCCGCTCATCGGCCTGTTCATGCCGTTCTCCGTGCTGTGGATGCGGGCGCACTTCGTCAACATGCCGGACGAGCTGTCCGAGGCGGCGAGCATCGACGGGGCCGGCACCTGGCAGCTGTTCTGGCGCATTCACGTGCCACTGGCCAAGCCGGCGCTCTCCTCACTGGCGATCCTGTTGTTCCTCTGGACCTGGAACCAGTTCCTTCTCGCCATCGTGCTCGTCGACGACCCGGCCAAGCGGACGATGGCCGGAGCGCTGGGCGCCTTCCAAGGGCAGTGGGGAACCGACATTCCGTTGCTGTGCGCGGGATCCCTGCTGATCCTGGCGCCGACACTCGCCATCTTCCTGATCTTCCAACGCCGATTCGTCTCCGCGCTGCTGCAGGGATCCATCAAGGGCTGAACCCGCGTACGCCAAGGAGCACCTCTCGTGCCCGAACCCACACCGGCACCTCGAACCAAGTCCAGCCACGACAGGAACCCGCCCGTGACCCCACCCCGCACCTTCGCCCGCGGTGAACGCCGCCAGTTCCTGCGCTATACCAGAACCGACCGATGGCCTCTGCTCGAACGCTTTCCGGTCCCCGCCGCGGTCCACACCGATCTCCTCGCCGCCATGCTGGCGTGTGAGCCGGACCGGATAGAGACGATCGTCGGCGACCTGGAGGACGAGACCTCCCGCGCGGTGAGCGAGATGATGGCCGAGGCCGGCTTCCGCGCGGCGGTCGAGGCGTTGCCGTTCCACGACGACGACCGCGTCGTCGGCCTCGGCGACTCGATCACCGCCGATCGCACCGGGTGGTTCGAGATGCTCGCCGCGTCGATCGAGTTCGCCGGCACCAGCCGTGCCGAACTGCACAACCTCGGCGTCAGCGGCAACACCACCGCCGACGTCCTCGAACGCTACGACCTCATCGAGGCCGCCCGTCCCAGCCACGTCCTGCTCATGCTCGGCACCAACGACGTCCGGGCCCACGGCCGCACCGGCGGGTACCGGATGGTCACCAGCCACGAGACCGAACGAAACCTGAGAGCCCTGATCGACCTGATCACCGGCGACCTCGGCGCCTCGATCACCCTCATCACACCGCCGCCCGTCGACCAGCACCGCATCGACGGGTTCTTCACCGCGTCCCCGGTCCGGTGGGACGCCACGACGGTGGACGAGATCGCGGCCGTGGTCCGCAAACTCGACCCGGACTGCGTCGACCTGCACACCGCGTTCGGGACCGCCGGCTCCGCGGACCTGCTCGAAGCCGACGGAGTGCACCCGACGGTGCCCGGTCAACGGTTCATTCTGCGGACGATCGTCAACCGGCTGGCCAGGTGAGCCGCTTCGCCGAGCCGGTGGTGCCGCCGGCCGGGCCGAACTGCCACCAGTTGACGTTCATCAGATAACCGGTGCCCCCGGTGAACCGCAGATAGAGGTCGTGTGTCCCGGTCGCGCCGCTGGTCGGACAACTGACCGTGGTCCAGGCCTGCCAGCCGCCGGTGCCTGGGACGGTGCAGGTGCCGGCCAGAGTTCCGGTGGGACTGTCCAGGCGCAGCTCGATGCGTCCGCCCGCGGTGCCGGAGGCGACCCGGGCGGTGAACGAGCTCGCGCCGGCGCCGAAGGCGACACCCTTGACCTTGAGGTAGTCGCCGTTCTCGATGTAGCCGACGTCCATGCCGCTCTCAGCGGCCGGCTCCGTCTCCACTCCCGACTCCCAGGCGATCGTCTCCGCTTCCTGCCGCGTGTACGGGTTGAGCGTGCCGATCTGCGGCGCGCCGGTCGTGGTCATGGTGATCGTCGGGATGGTTCCGTCGGCGCGGTAGGCGAACTTCTCGACGGCCACCGACCGGGTGTAGCCGCCACCGCCCGGAAGCGCGCCGTTGTGGTAGAAGAAATACGACCCGCCGTTGAAGTCGATGACACCGGGGTGGTTGGTGAAGCTGCTGCCCTGCGTGGGCATGATGGTGCCGCGATAGGTCCAGGGTCCGGTCGGGCCGGGCGCGGTGGAGTAGGCGATGAATTCCGAGCAGCACTTCGCGGCGAAGACGATGTAGTAGAGACCGTTGCGCTTGTAGACCCACGGTCCTTCCTCAAACAGCGTGGGCCGGGCGGCATCGCCGGTGCGGGTGCCGAAGCCGGCCGTGGTCAGCGCAATCTTGGCCGGGCTTCCGGCGTACGAGGCCATGTCGGGGTTGAGTTTGACGTACCACAGGTCGGGGTTGCCCCAGTAGAGGTAGGCCTGGCCGTCGTCGTCGATGAACACGGTCGGGTCGATCTGGCCGTTGCTGACCAGCGGGTGGCCGATCGCGTCGGTGAACGGCCCGGTGGGGCTGTTGGAGACGGCCACGCCGATGCCCATCTGGCCGGTGGCGCGCACGGTCATCGGCACGTACCAGTAGAACTTGCCGTTGCGGTAGATGGTCTGCCCGGCCCAGGCGTTCGCGCTGGCCCAGCTGAAACTGGCCAGGTTGAGCGGGGAGCCGTGGTCGGTCCAGTTGACCATGTCGGCCGAGGACCAGACCCGCCATTCCTTCATGGTGAAGTAGGTCGAGTTGTCCTCGTCGTGCCCGGTGTAGAGGTAGACCCGTCCGTTGTAGACCAGGGGAGCCGGGTCCGCGGTGTAGATCGTCTGAATGATCGGATTGTCGGCCCGAGCCGCGGCCGGCCTCAACCCGGGCACCAGGGCCAGCATGCACAGCAGCGGAACCATCCAGGCAACGGTTCGCCGGCGCCCTCGGGGGATGGCGAATTTCACGGTGACTCCTTTTCCAGACCTTCGGCGGTGTATGGGCCGAGCCGGCGGGTGCTGGGCCGGCCGGTGCTGGGGGAGCGGTCAGCCCACCCGGCAGGTGGGGGTGGCGGTGGGGCCGGTGCCGGTGCCCTGGAAGCCGAAGTCGGTGGAGCCGCCGGCCGGGATCTGGGCGTTGTAGCCGACGTTGCGGAACGTCGAGCCGCTGTTGGTGGCGTTCCAGACTCCGGTCACCGCCCCGCCGGAGGGCAGCGTCACGGTCACCGTCCATCCGTTGACCGCGGCCGCGCCGGCCGTGACGTGGACCGACGCCGTGTAGCCGCCGTTCCAGGAGTTGAGCGAAACGGAGGCGTTGCAACCGCCGGAAGCCGGGGTGGTGGGACTCGAGCCGGACGTTCCGCCGCCGGCGTTGAGGGCGTTGAGCACCGAGGTGTACGCCGCCTTCTTGTTGCCCGAGGCGTCGAACAGCAGGGGGTTCTCGCCGGTTCGCCACGAGTCGCTGTCGCGGATGCCCCAGACCGTGATGCCGGTGCAGCGGGACACCGCCATGCAGGCCTTGGTCACCGTGGCGTAGATATTGGCCTGGTTGCCGCCCTGCGCGACGTCGAGCTCGGTGATCTGCACGTCGACACCGAGGTTGGCGAAGCGCTGCAGGTTGGCCTGGTAGTCGCCGGGGATGCTGGTGCCCAGGTGGGACTGGAAACCGACGCAGTCGATCGGCACGCCGCGCGCCTTGAAGTCGGCGACCATGTTGTAGACGCCGGTGCTCTTGGCGTTGACGCCGTCGGTGTTGTAGTCGTTGTAGCAGAGCTTCGCGCCCGGGTCGGCGGTGTGCGCGGCCCGGAACGCGGCCTCGATCCAGTCGTTGCCGGTGCGCTGCAGGTTGGAGTCGCGGCGGCCGCCGCTGCCGCCGTCGGCGAACGCCTCGTTGACCACGTCCCAGGCGTAGATCTTGCCCTTGTAGTGGCTCGCGACCTGGGTGACGTGGTTGATCATCGCGCTGCGCAGGGCGCTGCCCGACAGGCCGGCGACCCAGGACGGCTGCTGGGCGTGCCAGAGCAGGTTGTGCCCGCGCACCCGGGAGCCGTTGGACTGGGCCTGGGCGACGATGCGGTCGCCGTTGGTGAAGGTGAACCGGCCCTGGGACGGCTCGGTGGCGTCCCACTTCATCTCGTTCTCCGGGGTGATCATGTTGAATTCGCGGGTCAGGATGCCGGTGTAGGTGGAGTCGCCGAGTTTGCCGGCGGCGACGGCGGTGCCGAAGTAGCGGCCGGACTGGGCGGCCGAGGCACCGAGCGTGGTCGCCGCTTCGGCGGTGCCGATCAGGGCGACCCCGGCGGTCAGGGCCGCGGCCGCGGCAGTGCCGCAGAGCAGGAGGAATCGAGGACGGAATCGCATGGCGAACTCCCGAGGACAGCGAGGACGGCGGGCGGCCTGCGGCCCTCGGGGAGTGGCGCGGCGGTGGATCCGCGGCGACGACCGGCAGGAATCGGTGTTCGCCAATGTTTTCAGCATGCCGCCGGGCGCTTCAAGATCGACCAATTCGCGGGCGTGCCCATAACGGCTTTTCACGGCGACTTGCCGGGTCGCCGGTTCGTAACGGTTGTTCAGCCGAGCGGGCGGCGTACGAAAAAGGAGCCGGCGGCGTGGAACGGCGCGCTCCCGTCGTTCTGGTCGATCCACATCTCGGTGCCGACGTGGCGCACGAAGAAGCCCCGGTAGTTGAACGATTCCAGCGACAGCGAGCCGGGCTGGAAGCCGGCCCGGGCGCAGAACGTGGCGTCCTGGCGGAACAGCACGGTGCCCTCGTCGGCGCTCAGCCGCAGACGGAACGATGAATGGCGCAGGTAGCGGCCGTCCGGGTCGCGGAACGAGAAACAGGACGGATCGGCGAGGCCGGCGACGGCGTGCAGGGTGGCCCGTTTCCGCGCACCGGCATCAGTCGCCGCGCTCAGCACGCCCTCGTCCGCCACGACGGCGACATAGCGCCCGGGCTGGTCGGCCGACTCCAGTGACACCGGGCCGGCCTGGAGCAGGGCGGCGGTCGGGTCCGGCCGGGGCGTGCCGGTGCCCGACAACCGATGCGGTGCGACGGCCTCGGCCCGGGCCGGCGGCACCGCGGACGGCCGCTGCGTCACCGGCACGGCGATGCCGAGGGCCAGCACGCCCACGCTGACGGTGGTCATCACCGGATGCGCCGCGGCCGCCTGGGCGAGACGACCGAGCCACAAGGTGGTGCCGGCCTTCGCCCCCACCGCGGCGGCGAGCCCGGCCGGAACCGGAAGGAGAACAAGGCCGGCCAGGAGTCGTTCGGCGGCCACGAGGCGCCGGGCGGTCGGAGCACACACCGGGCAGGTCAGGACGTGGCGTCCGATCCGCTTGCGCCAGAACGAGTTCGGCACCGCGTCCCAGTCCGCGATCACCTCGGCGAGCCCGTCACAACCGGGCATCGCGTCGAGGGCGGCGACGATTTTCCGGCTCAGGTCGAGCTGCTCCCGCATCCGCTGCAGGCGTACGCCGGCATGTGCGACGTTGGTCTCCAGTGCGGCCGCCACCTCCGGCCGGCTCAGTTCGCCGGCGGTCTCCAGCCACCAGAGTGAGTAGACGGCGCGGTCATCGGGGCTCATCCACCGCACGGCGTGGCCCACCTGCCGGCGCTGCGCGGACAACTCGGTGCGCAGCAGCGCCGCGCCTTCGAATTCCGCTCCGGCATCGGGCCGGCCCAGGGCTGTTTCCAGCGGCACCACACGCCGGGCGACGACGTCCTCTCGCGCCAGGTGGCTGGAGACCTGACGTACGGCGATCGCCGCCAGCCAGGGCCGGAAACTGCTCGTGGCGCGAAGGTCGGGCAGCTGCCGGAACGCTCGCACCATGACGTCCTGCACGACGTCGTCGACCGCGGCGTCGCCGGGCAACGCCTGCCGGACGAGGTTGTAGACCAGGGGCAGACAGCGCCGGGCCAGCTCGTTCAGCGCCGCGCGATCGCCGGCCCGGGCCGCCGCGACGACCGCGTCCTCGCGAAGCTGAGATGGCTGGACCACCGGCGTGTCCTGACTTTCTGGAGGTGAACGTTCACATTGCCGCGTTCGTATGCTAGGAGCGCCGTCGACGGCATTTCAAGAGCCCGCACGGGACCGCCGCCCTCGAATTCGCGGCGCCGTCCGTCGACGCGTGAGCGGTCGTGGGCGCGGTATCCGCGTTGGCCGATATGAAATGGTGCGGTGCTCGCGGATGAAAACTACTGAAAAACTGTTACTACCACCAACCCGGGACCATCGGGAAATCGTAACTGGATAGGTGTCGTTGATCTTTCAGTGCCGCGGAGGGCTCTGAAAGCGTTGACTATTCGTGCCTGCCGAGTCCGCGCCGTCGTATGACGA